>JAGAKC010000153.1 GCA_017848155.1 Oscillospiraceae bacterium
CCTGAAATAGTCTGCGGTCTTTTCGGTGTTTCCAAGTGCGCCGCCGTCCATTTCTGACAGGGTAGGGTTGTAGATGCTGACTATGCTCCTGATGCGGTCCTGCATCTGCGGATTGTGTGCGTCACGGGGATTGTTGAAGAACTGCACCGCATATTTTTTATCGGGAGTAAAGAAGGTGTGCTTCATTCCGCCGCGCGGCGCATTTGCGTCAAACACATATTCGATTGTTTCGCCGCTTTCCAGCGTGGCGGAAAGTATCTCACCGCTTCTCATATTATTATTCCTTCATTTTCAGATTGATGATAACAAGCGTCCTGTCATCAAAGCTTCCACGCTCGTTGTAGTTGTCGAGCCATGTCAGCAGCCTTTCCTGCGGCATCTCACCGAGGGATATGCCGTAAGCCTCCAGCGAATGACATTTCAGCGAAGCTCTCTTTTCCCAAAGCATATCTATGGCATTCTCGCCGTCCTTGTCGTTTATCAGCTGCTTTGCATATTGCAGCTCCACGCTGCGCTGGCTCATGGTGACGGAGCGGAAGCGTATCGGTTCGGGCTGCTCGGCAACGGAAGCGTCGCCCTCCATCGGGAGTATTCCGTTAAGGCACAGGTCAAGGTACAGCCTTTTTGCCATCGGAGCGGCAGGGAAGTAGTCGTCCGCAACTCCGTCTGTCATAAGCATTATGATATCAGACTTTCCACGGCTTATCCTTGTTTTTCCTGCTATCACGTTTCCGTCAACGGTCTTTTCCGAAAGGAAGTCCGTTTCTCCGGAGAACGCACCGCTGTCAGCTTCTCCCAGCAGCTTTAGGCAACTGTCTGCGTCGGCACGGGTATTTATCGCACAGATGCATCCATCGCCTATCTGTGCGGTGACAGTGAAGCATTGTCTTTCTCCGTCTATCTCCAGCGGAATGACTATCGCAGCAAGGTAGGTGGAGGAAAAATCCCCCAGCGTAGGCTTGCGCCCCAGCGCCTCGTTGTAGGTGCTGTCGTTGTAGATCGCTTTCAGGTGATTTATCACGCTGTCAAAGGCTTCACGTGCCGCATTCTGCACCATAGGTGCGATCTTTCCGCAGGCATCCATGAAGCACGGCTCTGACATGTCGGCGCTGAGTGCCGATCTCAGATCAGGCTCATCCCTGAACAGCTTTGCAAGGCGGTGCTTAAGGTACTCCACTGCGCCTTCGCAGCATATCCTTGCACCGATGCGTGACAGATTCTTTGAGCCTGCACCGTCCGCAGCTACCGCAATAAAGCAGCCGTCAGTCACCGCAGTTTCAAACCAGTCATCGCAGTTGGAGCCGTCGTGCTTATGCTTCTTGCCCCTTGCCCGTGCTGCGATTATCTCGCCTAGATCGGTCTCCGTATGCTTTGCGTGGTATTCCGTATGCATCTCGATGCCGTTGTCCTTTATGGGGTTATACTGCCAGATAGAGGCGGTATGTTCCATTACCTCACGGTCTGTAAGGCGAGGCTCTTCGTCGTTTTCGGAATCCTTTACCGGCTCTTCCGTGGGGTACACTGTGGAGCCGACCTGCACACCGTTTATGCGCACAGGCTTTATCTCCTCATCATTTCTGATGATAGCTTCATCTTTTTCCATATCATTCCCCCATATCAGGGCACGATAACAAAGCCCTGAGGCGGCGGCGGGAGCTGTACTGCGTCACCCGGCTTTGCATCGATGCTCTTGGAGGAAGCCTTGATTGAGCCTGACACCCATGCAAAGAACTGCGCCATATCTCCTGCCGTAAGATTATTCATCATAAGTACATTATTGGTTATCTTTTTGAGAGTATTCGTGTTTGCGTTTGCGCCGGCGGCACATGCGATGATATTTCCTGCGGTGACAGTTTTAAGCTCGTCTATGCCGTCGTCCAGATTGTCTGTGGGGGCGCCGTCGGTAAGTATGAACACCAGCGGCTTCCAGTCGCCCTTCTGTGTGGGTGTGGAGGTACGTACCTCTGCTCTTATACATTCAGCCAGTATCCTCAGTGCGCCACCGAGAGCAGTCGCACCGCCTGCGGCTATCTGCGGCTCCTTAAAGAGCATCAGCTCTGTCAGCGGAGTTATCTGACGTGCGGAGCTGTCGAATGTGATAACGGACAGGCATGCCGTTTCCAGTGCCTGTGGGTCGCTCTTGAGCTCGGACACGAGTGCCTTGATACCCTGCTTTACAGCTTCGATGGGTTCGCCTGCCATGGAGCCTGAGCAGTCCAGCAGCAGGTACACGGGAAGCCGTCTGATATAATCTGCCATGATCTAACCTCCGTATTTATATCCTTGATTTGTACATCTAACTTATTAAGGAAGATATTACTCCCTCATCATAATATTATAGCTTAGTTTGCTAAATATGTCAATACTTTATTATAAATATAACCGTTTATATGTGCAGTATGTTTAAGTTTTTGAGTTGGAATAGAAAAAAGGGACGATCGCATGTCGTCCCTTTTTAAGATATTATACAAACTCAAAGTCGATAAATCCGCCGTTTACGTCTGCGCTCACGCATTTTACACGTACCTTATCGCCCACAGCAAATACGCTTCCGTCCGCAGCGCCTGTCAGTATGACTCCATGCTGCACCTCGTATTCGCCGACAGGGAGTGCCGCAACTGATACCATGCCCTCGATGGTGTTGGGAAGCTCCACGTACACGCCGCCTGCGCTGACTCCCGAAATGATACCGTCGTACTCCTCGCCTATGTGCTCCTTCATGTACTCTGCCATGTAGAATTCCTCGCACTCACGCTCGCAGCGCACTGCGGCAAGCTCTGTATTGGACGCCTGCAGCGAAGCGCTCTGCGCAAATGCAGCGTACTTTCTGCACAGCTTCTCATGCTCCAGCGCATACACATAGTCGGTCAGTATACGATGTATTGCAAGGTCGGAGTATCTTCTGATAGGCGATGTGAAGTGGGAATACTCGGGCATCACAAGACCGTAGTGACCGAGCGGCTCCTCGCTGTATTTCGCCTTCATCATGGTGCGCAGTACGATGTTGTTTATTACGCTGTACTTTTCATGATCACGGTTGTTTCGGATTATCGCTGCAAGGTCGGCTGCGGTGGAGCGCTCGCCTATGCCCTGCGGCTCCACACCTATCGCTGTAAGAGTTTCGTTCAGCTGCACCAGCTTTTCCGCAGGCGGAGCCTCGTGTATCCTGTACACGAACGGTATCTTCTCCTTCATCGCAAGTGCAGCAGCGGAGTTGTTCGCCATCAGCATGAATTCCTCGATTATCTTCTCGGAAGCTCCACGCTCACGTGGCTTGACATCTATGCATATGCCGTTTTCGTCGGTGATTATCTTGCTCTCCACAGTGTCTATCTCGGGAGCGCCACGGTTTTCACGATTCTTTTCCAGTATCTCGGCAAGCTCACGCATTATCGGCAGCTTGTCGATGACTGCCGCATACTTAGCCTTTATCTCGTCGTCTGCGCTGCCGTCAAGTATCCTGTTGACCTCTGCGTAAACGCCCTTTACACGGCTGCGGATAACAGATTTCTCGAAGCGGTAGCTCATCAGCTTTCCCTGGAAGCTGACCTCCATAAGGCAGGAGAATGCGAGTCTGTCCACCTGCGGATTCAGTGAGCAGATGCCGTTTGAAAGCTCCTTAGGCAGCATCGGTACGACCCTGTCTGCGTAGTAGATGGATGTGCCTCGGTGATATGCCTCCTCGTCCAGC
>JAGAKC010000154.1 GCA_017848155.1 Oscillospiraceae bacterium
ATGCTCGCAATAGGTATGAGATACATCAGATTTGCGGCAGAAGAAAAGCACCTGTTCCGTTTCCTGTTTCAGACAGATAAGTACGCTAACAGCGGTTTTGAGGAGCTTGTCGGCAGCGAGGAGCTTGCTCCTGTTTTTGAAGTGCTTCAGGCGGAAGCGGAGATAACAGAGCAGCAGAGCAGAGAAGTGTTTGCGTCGTTATTTCTGACGGTGCATGGAATAGCGAGCCTGCTTGCAAATAACTCAATGCAGTATGATGAGGGCTACTTCGTCAGCATCCTGACAAATGTATACATGGGCGTGATAGGCGCAATGAAAGGCGGAGAAATATGAGAAAGTTTTATGAAAAGAGCGAGATATGGTTTGCAGTGATGTGGATAATCATTCATGTCGTGGGAGTAAGCGTTGCGGACAGCATTTCCGAAAGCATCGGAATACCCTCGCTGATAACGTTGATCTTCAGTGTGGCTATGGCTGCGGTGCTGATAGTATTCATGAAAAAGAATGGTTTTATGGAGCAGTATGGTCTGTGTAAATTCAGCGGCAGCTATAAGGCATTCCTGTTCTTTATTCCGCTTGTAGCGATATGCTCGATAAATTTCTGGAACGGCATAGCTTTTGAGCCGTCAGTAGGTCAGTGCGTACTTACAGGGGCAGCAAAGGGTATCGGCGGAATAATGGAGGAGCTTATATTCAGATGTCTGCTGTTTGTAGCTATGTGCAGGACAAATGTAAAGAGTGCGATTATCGTTTCATCTGTGACATTCGGAGTAGGACATATCATTAATCTGCTCAACGGTGCGCCTGTATTCGATACTGTGTGTCAGATAGTTTATGCGGTTGCGATAGGCTTCTGTTTTACGGTGGTATTCAAGACAGGCAAGAGCCTTATTCCTTGCATAATTGCTCATTTCGTGGTGAATGCTTCAAGCGCATTCAACGTAGCGTTTGCTGATATGCAGATGTATATTATCGTGACGATATTCCTGACCGTAGTTTCCGCAGGATATGCGATATATCTTGCTGTGAGATATAAGGATAAGCTGCTGGAAGCTATATAAGATCAAAGCCGCTTTTGATGCTATGTCAAAGGCGGTTTCGTGATAGTTACGACTCTCTGTTGAAACATTGAACAGAACAAAAAATAAACAGGCAGGAAGATGTGAAATGCTCCTTGCCTGTGTTTTCAGCCTGCAAGCTGCTCGCAGACCTTTTCAAAGATATAGACTTTTTCTTCGTAAGTAAGATCGTGTTTTGCAAGCTCCTTTTCAATGATGTGTGCGTACAGCTCGCCGAATGCCTCCTGAATTGCCGCTATGTCCTTTTCGTTTGTAGGCGGATGAAGGATAACGTTTATCTTTCCCTTTGCGCGTGACATATCATCAGCTCCTTTCAGAGTGATAATATGTAAGTGAGATCTGGGGGATTTGCAGGTTTGAAGGCATAAAAGTGCCTTATTGTCCTGAAAATAGCCCATATATTATGGTAAACTATAATTATAGTAATGTAGTAAAAAACAGGAGGTAGTTATGATACTTGCAATTATTGTTGTCGCATTATACATAATCAGCGAGGTAGCAAAAGAGCAGTGGCAGATGCACGGACCTCCTACACAGCAGGAGCGCGAGTGGCGCGAGGCCATGAATGCCACTAACAAAAATTATGAGATGCGTATGAAAGAGATATGGGGCGACAAATGGAGAGAGCATATCTGATAAAAGGGGGTGAATGTCGTGTATCTGTCTGGACTTAACGACAAGCAGCTTGAAGCTGTCACGGCAACAGAGGGATATCTGCGCGTTATCGCAGGCGCAGGCAGCGGCAAGACTAAGCTGCTGGTCAGCCGCTATGCTTATCTCGTAAAGGAATACGGCATCGACCCTGCGAATATCCTTTGCGTGACATTCACAAACAAAGCCGCAGGCGAGATGAAACGCCGTATCCGCTCGCTTATCGGGGAGGAATACAGCACCTCGCTGATATGCACATACCATGGCTTTTGCGTGAGAGTGCTGCGTGAGGACATCGAAAAGCTGTTTTATCCCAAGGAGTTTCAGATAATCGACACCTCACAGCAGAAGTCCATACTCGGCGATATTTATCAGAAATACGAGCTTAAGCTTGACCATGCAAGCTTTGAGAAGATAATCGGCAAGATAGGCTATGTGAAGTCCTATCTTGACTATGTGCCGAAGATGTGCAGCACCGAAAACTGTCAGATACTCCCCGAAATAACCGACCTTGACGATAAGATAATCGAGGAGTTTCTGCAGCGTCAGAAGCAGATATTCGCGCTTGATTTCGATGACCTGATGTTCTTTGCGCTGAAGATACTCACCACCTGCCCCGAGGTGCTCTCAAAATGGCAGGACAGGCTGAATTACATACAGGTAGACGAGTTTCAGGACAGCTCCAAAAACGAGATGTTGCTCGTTGACCTGCTTTCGGGTCAGCATAAAAATCTGATGATAGTAGGCGACCCCGACCAGAATATCTATGAGTGGCGAGGCTCTGATGTTAAACTGCTGGTTGAATTCGACAAAACGCACCAGCCCACAAATACGGTCTTCCTCAATCAGAATTACCGCTCCACACCGCAGATACTGAACTGTGCCAATACCCTTATCGAAAAGAACAAGCTGCGCCTTGAAAAGGAGCTTTTCACAAACAGCGCAAGCGGCGCGGAGGTTTTGCATTATCACTCTGCAAACGACTTTGCGGAGGCTGACAGGATAATCGAGTGCATACAGGATATCCGAAAGGCAAACAGTGCGGATTATTCGGATTTTGCGGTGCTTTACAGGTCGGGTTTTCTGTCCCGTGTTATCGAGAAAAAATTCACTGAAAATGGCATTCCGTATGAGATAATCGGCGGCGTGAAGTTCTTTCAGCGTATGGAGGTGCAGGATATAGTTGCGTATCTGCGCCTTATCGCATTTGATGACGATATCTCGCTGAAACGCATCATCAACAAGCCACGCAGGAAATTCGGCAGGACAAGGCTGCAGCAGCTCGTAGCGTTGCAGGCGGGCGGAAAATCGCTGTATCAGACCTTAAAGGAAAATCTGCTGTATTCCGCATTCCGCAACAGTGGCGCAGAGGAATTCGTGTCGCTGATAGAAAGCGCAAGAGAAAAGTCTGCGGAGATGTCGCTTTCAGACGCAGTTGCGATGATATGCGAGGACAGCGGCTATGAGAAATATATCCGTGAGCAGGGCGACATGGAGCGTTTTGAAAACCTGTCGGAATTCAAGCGTATCGCTATGGAGTTTGAGAAAGGCTACGGCGAGGAGGTAACGCTGAAAGACTTCATCAACCATATCTCCCTGCAGGCAGAGGACGACGAGACCGAAAGCGACAGGGTAAAGCTGATGACGGTGCACGCCGCAAAGGGACTTGAATTTCCGAATGTGTTTGTTGTGGGGCTTTCGGAGGGCATATTCCCGTCCTACAAGTCGATGGAGGAGCGAAAACTTCTCGGACTTGAGGAGGAGCGCAGGCTGTGCTATGTTGCGATAACAAGGGCAGAGCAGCGGCTGTTTCTGATGGACAGCGAGGGTTTCACGCCTAACGGCAAGCAGAAGCTGCCGTCACGTTTCCTGCGTGAGATAGGCGAGGAGAATTTCAGACGCATAGGCGCGATATCAAAGGAGCTGCAAAGCAGCGCAGACCGCTATGCAAGGGAGATATGCGGCGAGGCGGCTGTGCCGCAGAAGGACGTGGGCGAAAAGATAGTCCACCCTGCATTCGGCGAGGGAGAGATAGTAGGCATAAGCGGAAACAGCTACCGTGTGAAATTCAGCAAGCTGTCAAGCGAGCGCAATATCTCGGCAGATTTTGTGGAGCGTTTCAGAAATAAGGGCGCAGAGCCTATTCCCAAAAAGACAGAGCAGGCTCTGCCGCACTCTGAGCTAACTATAACCGAGAAACCTCCAATCATCGTGCAGCAGCTAATAGAACCGATACCTGAAGAAAAAATCGATATTTCCGTGGAAATAAGCGAACCAATACCTGCGTCCCCGGAGAAAGACGAGCGTCCTGACCTGTCGGGTTACGATAATCTGTGGGAGCGCGACGATGTGCCGCATTCGGGGTGGTACTGTGAAGACGTTATCGACCTCGGCAAGCCTGTCGGAGTGTGCGAGATGTGCGGGTATCACATCATCAGGTATGTCCACAGAATGAAGCACAACAACTACGGCAAGACGATAGGCGCAGGCTGTGTCTGTGCAGGCCGTATGGAGGGCGATGTGGAGGCTGCGAAGAAGCGTGAGCAGGATTTCAAGAACAGGCAATCACGCAGGAATACCTTTGTCACGCGCCCGTGGAAGGTCTCCAAAAACAACAACCGCTATATAAAGGTGAACGGCAGACTTGTGGTGCTGTATCATGACGATAAACGTAAATGCTGGAGATATTCGATAGATAAGGTGTTCGGCAAGGGCAGCTATCCCACACCTGAAGCTGCTATGGAAGCAGCTTTTGATGAGCTGGATAAGCCGTGATCATGAAAAAATTGACGGGCAGGGAAGATAGCTCCCTGCCCGTAATGTCAGTTTGCTAGTTGATTACGGATTTTGCCGAATGGGTATTATAACTATATCCTTACAGATTGTTGTTTGATTACTGTTATGTTTGCATTGAGTTGAATTATAATTGCGGTTGGCTGTTATGTGCAGTTGATAAGGATCATTCTGACAGGGAAAAAGCGATTTTTTATAAAGCCGCTTGACTTCATAAAAAACGTTTATTAAAAATATCAAAAAAAGATTAGCTGTCAACTATTAAAGATACAAAATATGATATCGAAAACATATATTCTTTATAAGCGATTGTCTCTTATCAACTTGATTTATCCGTGAATGTATGATATAATCAAGTATTACAAAGATGTGTTTTGGATAGATTTAAATGATAAAGGGGTAATTATGGACGCAAAAAGCGTATCGGTTTCAGTAGTTATGGGCGTACGTTATCGTCGCGAGGATACTATGCTTCTGAAACGTGCGATCGACTCGATCCTTTCACAGAATCTTGATGACTTTGAATTTATAATATGCGAAAGAGAGTCCACCTCAGATGCAAAAAAAATACTGTCAGACTACGCTGAAAGCGACAAAAGAGTGATCCTGATCGACGGAAACGAATGCAACTCGTTTGCAGAGCAGCTCAACAAGTGTTTGTCCGTTGCGAACGGACGCTTTATCGCTCGTATGGATGATGATGATTATTCGTTTCCTATGCGCTTTCGGGCACAGGTGGAATTTTTGGAAAGCCACCACGAATACGCTTTTGTTGGTTGCCAATGCTTGCTTGAATGCGACGGTAAGATAGTGGGAAAGACCTCTTTTCCAAAAGAGCCCGAAAGCAAGGATTTTCTCTTTTCACAGCCGTACATACATCCTGCTCTTATGTTCCGCAGGGAAGCTATTGATGCAGCGGAGGGTTACTCGCTGCTGCCGCGTTGTGTCAGATGCGAGGACTACGATCTGTTGCTAAGGCTGTATGAGCTTGGCTTCAAAGGTGTCAACCTGCAGGAACCGTATTTTCGATATACATTTCCTCATAAATATATTACCTCTCGCAGTCTGCGTGACAGGCTTAATGAAACAAAAACAAGGTTTGTTAGGTTCAAAGCGCTCGGACTTATGCCGAAGGCATTTATCTATGCGATCAAACCACTGATTGTTGCATTGATACCGCCTAAAATGCTGGCAAAACTCAAATCAAAAAGATACAAATAATTATGGTTAGCTTATGTTACGGCAGGAACAAGGTCTGTGAGCGAATTTCTCTTTAAAAATACAAATGCCACCGATTTGCTTAGCAAATTGCAGTATTTTCTTGCCCTGCTCCGTACGCAGGGCATTTTGCTGTGCAAAAACGAAAATACCGTGACTGAATTATATCAATCACGGTATCGGTATTATCAAGATCTAATACTATTTACTTATTTTAAGCAATGCTGTTATAATGCGTGGTTACCTTGGGTTCTTTAAGTATGGTATCCGTCGCAGTAACATCTGTCAACGCCGCACGTCTTGAATATCAGATTCTTGCCGTACATATCAGGAAGCGGCAAGGTCTGCGGCTTGTCGTACAGTGCGACTACCGTTACTATCGCGTTAGGGCGGGCGCACTCCCATGCAAGACGGAATGTATCCTCGCTTCCTGCGACCTCAAGCACCACATCAGCGCCGCTATGGTCGGAGTTATCCTTAACGAATTCAGCCACATTTTCGGGAGAGACCGTCAACACCTCGGGATAATGCTGATTTACGAATTTGATTCTGTCCTCGTCCTTTTCGCAGACTATGATGCGCTTCGGCTTTTTCAGCATCACGCACAGCAGAGTGCATAATCCCGTAGGACCTGCGCCGATTATCAGCACTGTATCTTCCTCGGTTATTTCGGAGATTCGAGCCCCCCAGAAGCCTGTTGCAAGCACATCTCCCACAAGCAGAGCCTGCTCATCGCTGACGGAATCGGGAATCTTATTCAGTCCCTGCTGTGCAAGCGGCACTCTGACGTATTCCGTCTGACCGCCGTCAATGCGACAGCCGAGCGCCCAGCCGCCATCAGGGTCGGTGCAGTTGTTGACAAAGCCTTTCCTGCAGAAGAAGCACTCGCCGCAGAAGGTCTCCACATTGACAGTGACCCTGTCACCGACCTTTACGGAAGTGACCGCAGAGCCGACCTCCTCCACAACTCCCACCATCTCGTGACCGACGGTAATACCCTTGACAGCACGCGGCACAGAGCCATGCTTGATGTGCAGGTCGCTGGAGCAGATACTCGCAAGCGTTACCCTGACGATAGCGTCGGTGTTGCTCTGAAGCGTGGGTCTGGGCTTTTCTAGGAGCTGAAAATCACCTTTGTCTATGTATGTGTATGCAAGCATTGTATTACCCCTCTTTTTATGATATATCTATTGTATCATATTTCCGCGGAAAATCTAAGTATATATCGTGCAGAAGAATTGACTTGTATGAAAGTTAGTGGTATAATTAGTTAGAAGATAAATTAGAATTTGGAGGTGAGGTTTAATGTACGAAAACCTCATTGCGAATTTGACATCGA
>JAGAKC010000155.1 GCA_017848155.1 Oscillospiraceae bacterium
AGCAGCTTGACGATGTACTGGACTGCCGTGAGCTGATAAAGGTCGGCGTGCAGGAGAACTGCGAGTACACCGCACGTGAGGCTGCGGACGAGATCGCTGCTCAGCTGAAGGCTGATGTAGTGCAGGTGATAGGAAGAAAGTTCGTGCTCTGGAGAAGGAGCAGCGACCCTAAGAAAAGGGTGATCGAGCTTGATTAAGACAGGTATATTCGGAGGAGCGTTCAACCCTGTGCACAAGGGTCATGTGCGACTTGCAGAGGAGGCTGTGAAGCAGCTGAAGCTGAAAAAGCTGCTGATAATCCCCACCTTTGACTCGCCGCACAAGGAAACGAAGCTCGCCCCGTTTGAGGACAGGGCAGAGATGTGCCGCCGTGCATTCGGACATATCGAGGGCGCAGAGGTCAGCGATATCGAGGTACAGCTTGGCGGAAAGAGCTTCACCATAAACACCATTCGTGAGCTTAAAAACCGCTATCCCGACGAGCAGTTCTTTCTGCTTATCGGCGGCGACATGCTGTTCAGCTTTGACACGTGGTACAAGTATGAATCCATACTGAAAGAGGCTAAGGTCTGTGCAGTGGCACGTGACAATGACAGCCTTGTGGATATGATGGAGTTTGCAAACGAGATGGGAAGAGTCAAGGTGCTGCCCACAAAGGCAGTGGAGATATCCTCGACCGAGGTGCGTGCGAAAGCGGCAAGGGGCGAGGATATATCGGAGCTTGTCCCCGAGGGTGCTGCGGAGTACATCGCACAGCATAAGCTGTATTCGGAGGGCTGATATTTGAGCAGGTACGAGGAATTCGATAAATACGAGAAGCTGATAAAGGAGCGCCTGTCCAAGAAGCGCTTCAATCACAGCATGAATGTCGCAGAGGCATGCTATTCCCTCGCAGAGAGGTATGGCGCAGACAAAAAGCGCTGCTACCTTGCGGGTCTGCTGCATGATGTGATGAAGGAGGAGCTTCCCGAAAAGCAGAAGCAGATGACAGTGGAGAGCGGAATGCTGCCCGATACGGCGGAGGTGGAAAGTCCGCCGCTGTGGCATGCGGTCGCAGGTGCTGTGTATGTGCGGGACAAGCTGGATATAGCTGACGAGGAGATACTTGCCGCAATACGCTTTCACACCATAGGCTGCGCAAAGATGACGCTGCTTGAAAAGATAGTGTACCTTGGCGATATGATATCGGAGGACAGGGATTACAAGGACGTTGACAAATTCCGAAAATTCTGTTATGATGATATAAATGTCGCAATGTCGGTAGCGCTGATATACAATATAGAAAGCGTTTGCAAAAAGTGCGGAAAGCTGCCGCACTACAGCTTTGAGGCTTATAATTACTACCTACAGTATAATAAAGAAAAGGAGAGCTTATGACAGACAGAGAAGAGCTTGAAATTGCCGTAAAGGCGCTTGATTCCAAAAGGCAAAGAATATAAAGGTGCTTAAGATAGACGAGCTTACGATACTCGCAAACTATTTCGTTATCGCATCTGCCACCAGCACGACGCAGGTGAGAGCGCTTGCGGAGGAGGTAGAATACCAGCTCGGTCTTAAGGGCGTAGAGCCTAAGAGCACTGACGGCTACCAGAGCAAGGAGTGGATAGCGCTCGACTATATCGACGTTATCGTGCATGTTTTCCTTGAGGAAACACGTGACTTCTACCAGCTGGAGCACCTGTGGGCTGACGGCACACCTGTGGATATCAGCGCTCTTATCACAGAGGACTGATATCATCTGTGCTGTGGTGATTCTTGATATATACGCTATAGAAAAGTTGGTCGTTTTTACGAAATGAAAAATTTTCTATAAAAAATCAAATAACCACTTGACAAAATTGAATATGTGATGTATAATTAAACATATACTTTTTGTATAACTACTATTTTGTAGATAACCTATGCCATGTGGCAAAGGGAGGGAAATATAGATGGCAGAAATTCGTCTTGGTAAAAATGAATCTCTTGATACCGCTCTTAAGCGCTTCAAGCGTTCATGCGCAAGGGACGGCGTTCTTGCTGAAGTTCGTAAAAGAGAGCATTACGAAAAGCCTTCGGTAAAACGTAAGAAGAAGTCCGAAGCTGCTCGCAAGCGCAAGTTCTGATATTTACGGACTGCATTTGCTACTTAAAAACAAACGGTTGAAGCGGACATATCATGTCCGCTTTAATTGTTATTCATACATTGAGGTGTCTTATGAAGAAAATGATAGCACTATTACTGACATTTCCTGTTTTATTATGCACATCCTGCGGTCAGCCTGATGAAACGCTGCTACAGAAGCTGTCGGGCACATGGGATATGCAGGATGGGCATTATATGTATTTTGAGGAATCATTGACAGGCGCTACCTACAATACCGAAAGCGGTAAGCAAACGCCTTTTACATACGAATTGATGGAATATGATGATTATTTTATGATATCCCTTACTACAGAGGGCGGTGCTCTTCTGGAGATGAAAGCTGAATGGGTCGGCGATAAAGAAATGAAATTGGATTGGTATGGTCAGACAGAATCGTTGATCCACATTTCCGAATCGAAACCTAATTTATGATCATATTGGAGGAATTATGCTGTTTAAGCCTACATTCTGGCTGAAAAGTGTTCTGGATATAAATGAGAAGTTCCTTAGGGAAAACGGAGTAACGGCGCTGGTGCTGGACCTTGACAACACTCTTTCGATGCACGGTAATCCTGCCGCAGAGGAGGGGGTTACCGAGTGGCTGGACGAGATGAGAAGGCTCGGGATAAGGATGCGTGTCGTTTCCAATAATACCAACAAAAGAGTTGCGCCGCTTGCGGCAAAGCTCGGACTGCCATTTACGGCAAATGGCGCAAAGCCGCTGACATTCGGCATCACAAGAGCCATGAAGGCTATGGGTGCAGACAAGTCGGAAACACTTGTGGTCGGCGACCAGATATTCACCGATGTCATGGGCGGCAATTTCAAGGGGGTCAGGACCGTACTTGTAGAGCCGTTCCACCTTGAAAAGACATGGACGTTCAGGCTGAAGCGCAAGGCAGAGAGCCTTGTGTTCCACCGTGATTATTCAAAACTGGAGATAAAGTAGTGACACAGCTTTCTGTGTCGGCTGTAACGGAGATGAAACAATGTCGATCACATTCGGACCGGGAGGAAATTCCCTCAGCTGGGGTAAGAAAAAGTTCCCGTATGACCTGCCCCAATACCTTGCGGAGCTTGGTCTTAACGGGTATGAGATAGAGTGCGGCAGAGGTGTGCGCATCAGTGAAAAGACGATAAACGACCTTCCTGCCATCGCAAAGGAGCACGGGATATACGTTACGCTTCATGCGCCGTATTTCATTTCCCTGTCCTCGGTGGAGGAGGAAACTCGCCTGAAAAGCGTGGATTATATACTGCAGAGCGCACAGGC
>JAGAKC010000017.1 GCA_017848155.1 Oscillospiraceae bacterium
ACATATGGTACAGGCTCTTGAGGATATCAAGAAGGCCGGCTGCAATGCGCTGTGCGTATACCTCGGAAACTTCGGTCCCGAGATCTCCGAAACACTGCTTGCAAAGCACTTCGACGGTCCCGTGATGTTTGCTGCGGCAGCTGAAGAGGACAGCAACACCTCCCTTATCCAGGGCAGAGGCGACGCATACTGCGGCATGCTGAACGCATCCTACAACCTCAAGCTGCGTAATGTAAAGGCTTACATCCCCGAGTATCCCGTTGGAACAGCAGCAGAAGTTGCTGACATGATCCACGAGTTCCTGCCCGTTGCAAGAACTATGGTTGGCCTTGCAGATCTCAAGATCATCAGCTTCGGTCCCCGTCCCCTCAACTTCCTTGCGTGCAACGCACCTATCAAGCAGCTGTACAATCTGGGTGTTGAGATCGAGGAGAACTCCGAGCTTGACCTGTACGAGTCCTATCTGAAGCACGCTGATGATCCCAGGATCGCAGAGGTTGCTGCTGACATGGCCAAGGAGCTTGGCGACGGCAACAAGATGCCCGACATCCTGCCTAAGCTCGCTCAGTATGAGATCACACTTCTCGACTGGATCGAGGCTCACAAGGGCTACAGAAAGTACGTTACCGTTACAACAAAGTGCTGGCCTGCATTCCAGACAATGTTCGGCTTCGTACCCTGCTATGTAAACTCCAGACTTACAGGCCGTGGCATCCCCGTATCCTGCGAGGTAGATATCTACGGAACACTGTCCGAGTACATCGGAACCTGCATCACACAGGACACCGTTACACTGCTCGACATCAACAACTCCGTTCCCGCAGACATGTACGAGGAGTCCATCAAGGGCAAGTTCAACGACAAGCACACCGATACATTCATGGGCTTCCACTGCGGCAACACATGCAGCACTAAGCTTGTAAAGGGCACCATGAAGAATCAGATGATCATGGCAAGAAGCCTGCCCGAGGAGGTTACCATGGGTACTCTTGAGGGCGACATCGTTCCCGGCGACATCACATTCTTCAGACTCCAGTCCACTGCTGACGCACAGATCCGTGCCTACGTTGCACAGGGCGAGATACTCCCCGTTGCCACAAAGAGCTTCGGCGGTATCGGCGTATTCGCTATCCCCGAAATGGGCAGATTCTACCGTCACGTTCTGATCGAGAAGAACTATCCTCACCACGGTGCGGTCGCATTCGGTCACCACGGCAAGGCTCTGTTCAACCTGTTCAGATACCTCGGCGTTGAGGACATCGGCTTCAATCAGCCCGCAGGCATGCTGTACCCCAGCGAGAATCCCTTTGTAAAGTGATCAACTGACACAAAGCTATCCCCCGAAGATGATTCGGGGGATACTTTTTGCACAAAAAAACTCTCCTTCGGCAGGAGAGTTTTTCTGTTAAAGAAGCAGGATCATGCTTCAGCCGTTGCAGCATCCGCAGCAGGAGCAGAAATTTCAGCAGTACCTCTTGCAAACACGCACTCAATGGAATTACCGTTACCCAGTGAAAGAGTGTAGCTTATGCTGTCCTTTTCACTGTCATACAGCACCTTTGCAAGAAGATTTCCCGCATCGTCCTTTACCTGGATACCGTCAGCTGCCTCGTCATATTTAAACGACTGCGAACCTGTAATATTTGTGGATGTAAACGTATCATCGGTTACAGTAATATTGACGATCGCCTCTGTCTTGTCTGTACCGATAGTTTCAGCATACTCCTCGAGAGTATATCCGTTTATCGTGGAAATGGTCCAGTCGCCCTTTATCTTGCTGATATCGACCTTGCCTGCGCACGCTGTACAAAGAACAGTCATGGCCAGCACAGCAATAAATGCGATCAACTTTTTCATAGTAGCCTTTACTCCTTAATGATAATTGTCTGCGCAGATGGATATGCGCCGTATAAAAGTAATTATATCATAACAAGACCATTTTTGTCAAGGTTTTATTTCCTGACGCAGAAAGACCGCTGCACATAAGCCTGTGCAGCGGTCTAATAGTATCAGAATATCAGACGTACTCGTAGGAGTAGCCAAAGGGATTGCACGCAACACCGTTCACACGTGTTTCAAAGTGCAGGTGATTGCCCGTAGACCAGCCTGTAGTACCCACATAGCCTATAACATCACCCTTTGCGACCACCTGACCGGTAACGACCGTGGTGGAATTGCAGTGAGCATACAGCGTGGAAAGTCCGCCGCCGTGGTCTATGATGACATAGTTACCATAACCGCCATGCCAGCCACCATCATTGTATGCAGTGATGACCGTACCACTCTGTGCGGCATAGATATTCGCACCGCCGATGCCTGCGTTACCCACATCGATGCCGTAGTGGCTGCCGCCACGCCATGCGTCGTATCCGAAGTAAGTGGTTATGTACTGATAACGTGTATCAAGCGGCCAACGGAAGCCGTCAGAGCTGTATACAGGACCACCCTGCAGCTCGATCTGCTTAAGACGGATAAGCTCCTCCACCATCTCGTTTGCGGCTTCGATATCAGCATTTGTAGCCTTCATCTCGCTTTTCAGAGAGGATACCTGATATTCAAGGCTGTCGTTGTATGCGGCATAGTCGTAAAGCTGATCGTACTTTTCATCAGCGATAGCCTGTACCTCGACCTTTTTGCCCTCAAGGTCAGCAAGCTCCTTTTCAAGAGCGGTCTTTTTGGATTTAAGATCATCCTTATCTGCATTAAGCTGTGCGATATCATCATTAAGCTCCGTAATGAGCTGCTCCTGATACTTTATTGCGTCAAGAAGCTCGTTCATGAAATCCATGTTCTGTGCGCTGATGTTATGTACTACCTCGCTGTAGATAAAGAAGTCATACCAGTCATCAGACCCGTCCAGCAGCGGCACGGCGTCGCTGACATCGTTCATGTACAGCGCACGTACAAGCTTTGCAAATCTCTTCAGGTTTTCTTCGTTCTCAGCTTCAAGATCAGCTATCTCCGCCTGCTTTGCGGTTATCTGCGCTTCCTTTGCGACAATAGCATTTTCTATGTCGATTATCTCACGTTCTTTAATCGCGATCTTTTCCTGAGTAAGAGTGATCTGCGTACTGTAGCTGTCGATCTCAGCCTTAACACCATCTATCTGATCTGAAATAAGTTCCATCGCAGCTTCATTCTCTGCAATATCACCCGACAGACCGTTTATCTTCTGCTCACGTGCTTCATTATCCTTTTTCAGCTGCTCTGCCTTCTGCTCCTGTTCAGCGATAAGCGCATCGAAATCAGTCGCATGCGCTTCCAGCTCCGAAGCAGGCACAGCAATTATTGCCGCTGCCGCAAGGACAGCCATTGCACCACGGCACAGTTTTTTTCTGATATCCTTTATTTTCCCCATTTTATTCCTTTCTGTCTTTTACATCATAAGCGGTCAGACCGCTCTTCCCTATATAAATATAAACGGACCAGACCGCTAAAAGGTTGCAGTCCTTATATAACTACTTTATATTATACCCTTATTCTCCCGCAGTGTCAAGAGGAAAAATCAGTATATCTGCTCGTTGTCATATGCGGACAGCATCACTTCGATATCCTCTCCGCCGAAAACACGGCGCTTATAGTTGCGTGTTATCCTGAACACCGTAGGCGACAATATGAACAATGCGATAAGATTCGGCACCGCCATAAGTCCGTTCACAAGGTCGGATATGCTCCACACTATATCAAAGCTCATCACCGCACCAAGAAACGTGAAAATGACGAACATCACCCTGAACGGCTTCACCGCTCTTTCTCCGAAAAGGTACTGCACAGCCTGTGCACCGAAGCAGCTCCACCCTACCACTGTGGAGAATGCAAACATGAGCACCGCCACCGAAAGCAGCTTTCCAGCGGCACTTCCGAAGGTGCGTGAAAAGGCAAATGCAGCCAGCGCCGCCCCCTGTACAGGCTCTATCACCGCACTTTCAATAAGCGGAATGTTCTTCTGCATATCAAGAAACAGCAGCTCCCCGTCCTCCGAAACACTTTGTACACCTGTGACCGTCATGATGTTTGAAAAGGTCAGCTCACCCTCTGAAACGCACATCGTGAACTCTGTTGAGTATGCTGTACCGCAGGTAAGCTCCGTCCCCTCTCCCGATACCAGCAGCGGTGCCCCCCTGCTTATGACAGTCTGACGGTCAGT
>JAGAKC010000156.1 GCA_017848155.1 Oscillospiraceae bacterium
AGCCGACACAGTATCTGAGATCGCAGACAGCGGTGAGCTTGCCGATGTCGCCGCAGGAGTTGGTGAATTTATCGCAGGAACGCTTACGTTCCTGCTCAAGAACCTGAAGCTGATCCTGTCGGCTGTGACGGGAATCACCTCGGCGATCATCGCATTCAAGACCGCCGCCCTGCTGACAAAGGTGATATCCAGCTGGCAGACCGCCGCACTGCAGGTAAAGCTGCTCGCAGGAGCACAGAATACTGTCGCTTTGCAGACCGCCGCCACAAACGGCACGCTTACCGCACAGGAGATAATCTACTCATTGCTTAGCGGCAAGATCGACATTGCTACAGCTAAAACGGCGCTGCTCAATACCACGATGGCGGCGAATCCTGCGGCTATAATTGCAACAGCCGTTGGACTGCTCGCAGCAGCGCTGACAGGTTTTGCGCTGTGTGCAGGTGACGCAAAGGACGAGACCGATGAGCTTGCTGATGCAACTGAAAGATTGCACCAAAATACTGAGGATGCCATTGAACGCGGAGAGGCTGAGCTGTCTATTATTCAGAAAAAGGCTGCAAGGTACGAAGAACTCCGAAATGGTATTGGTCTAACAAATGCAGAACATCAGGAGTTGATCAGTCTTGCTGATGAATTGCAGAATGTTTTAGGCGATGAAGTGTCAGTTGTTAATGGACTTACAGGAGAATACAACGATCTCTCTGATGCTGTTGATAATTATATTAATAAGCAGAAACAGCAAATAAAGCTGGAGGCTTATAAAGAACAGGCAATAGAAGCACAGAAGCTGATATATGAGATTGACAAAGAAATAGCCGAATATCAGAAGGACTTAAATGAAGTACAATCTAATCAAAACACTACTTCCTCTGCTTGGGGTGCTGATTTTTTTGGCAATTACTTTGAAACAGATATTGGTGAATCTGCCATTGAAAACAAAATTTCAGAATTGGAAGCTGAAAGGGCAAGACTTCAAGCCGATTCAGATAAATATTTCGATGAGCTTACCGCAAGCTTTGAATCCGACACCAAACCGTTCACTCCCGGTGCCAGCACAGCCGACTATTACAGATCCATGGGTGAAGAATACAATCGGCAGTACGAGGAGAAGCAGCGCCTGCGAGAGGAAGAAGCTGCCGCAAACGAGGAACGCTTCCGTCAGGAGCGTGAGCTGCTGGATTATCAGCATGATATGGAGCTTATTAGTGAAGAGGAATACTACACACAGCTTGCGGCACTGCGTGACAAGTACCTGCTGACGAACTCCGACGAATGGCGAAGCGTAAATGTGGAGATCAAAAAGCATTATGACTCCCTTTCGGAGGAGCAGCAGAAAGCCTACGACAAGCGGCTGTCGGAACAGCAGAAGGCTGATGATGAAGCGGCAAAGGCACGCACAGCTGCCTACAACGAGGAGCGGTCACAGCTGCAGTTCAGGCTAAAGACCAATCAGATCACCGAAAAGCAGTATTATTCCGAGCTTGCAAAGATACGTGACAAGTATCTGGATAAAAACTCGGCGGAATGGCGCAACGCATACCTCGAGGCATATCAGTATAACCAGCAGATAATTCAGGAGAACAAGGATACGCTGACTCAGATGCTGTCTGATGCGGCAGACACAACTCTGGCAGCGCTGGAGAATGTCACTTCGGCACGCAACGGAATGGCTTCCAAGCTGATGGACTTTAACAAGACCTTTGAAAAGGTCACAGAAACTGTCCCCGAAACGATCGCGGTCAAAGGTGATTTCACGATCACAACTGCAGAGCATGAGGTGGAGAGATACCGTATGGACGCCGACAGCGTTGAGGACAATATCAAGGTGCTGGAGGATTACGGCGCAATGCTGGACGCACTAAAGGCACGTGGTGCGGACGATGCAACGATGAGTGAGATACTGGCTATGGATATCGATGAGGCTATGGAGTTCGGCAGTCAGCTGCTCGGTATGTCTGACAAGGAGTGGAGCAGCTACTTTGACAGCATGGCGAAGTACAGAGATACCGCCAATGAGATAGCTGAAAAGTATTATCAGAGCGAGGTCGATAACCTGCGCAGTAACTTCATCGACAAAGTCCGCAGTGAGCTGGACGGACTTGATTCGGACATGTATAATATCGGCGCTGATGTGGCGGCGCAATTTGTTACCGGGTGGAATGAGGCTCTCGGCACAAAAGACCTCACGGTCGGCGAGCTGATGCGAGCAGTATCGAGCGGTACTATGGACACCGCTCCCAAAGCCGCACAGCAGCTTACCGCATCAAAGGAAGCTGTTGCAGGAGCGGAAGCGTCAGCCAAAAACAGCAGCTCCACATATCACCTGCCGATCTATATCGGCGGAACAAAGCTGACTGATATCATTATAGACGCCATCAACGGCAAGATAGTCCAGACGGGTAAAAATGTACTTAAGGGGTGATGATCATGATCTGGTGGAACAGCGAGCCGCTTCCTGTACCTTCTAACATACAGTACACGTATCGGAATGTTGAGGGCACCAACAGCGGACAGACCCTCGGCGGTGATTATTCCAAAAAGATCATCGCACGAAAGGAAGATCTGCTCGTATCCTGGGAGGGACTGTCCTCTAAGGAAGCTGAAACGGTCGGGAGGCTCCGCAGCAGCACCTACGGGAGCCTTACGTTCTATAGTCCTGCAGAGGGCGCTTTCGTAACAAGGACGATGCACATTGAAACTCAATCGCAGGAGCTGACTTCGGCACAGCTTTCAAGCGGTATGCTGGACGGCAGTTTCAGCGCATCGGTACATTTTAAACAGCGTTAAAAGGAGTTTTAAAATGATCAGTATTAGCTTTAAAAAGGTCGGAATGCTCGCAATGGATCCGATCACCGATAACGATCTGTTCGAGTTCGAGATCACAAAGAGCTGCTTCAGCGGCGAAACGTTCGAGCTCGGCGGAGTCTGTGCAAAGTCGCTGTATCTGCTGATAGACAATCATTCTCGGCGGTTTACTCCCGGACTGCTTGCAAATTCCAGAATGGAGGTATACATCAACGGATATTATCTCGGCAGCTATAATGTGGGGCAGCCTAAGCACCGTGGCGGAGTCATCGAGATCACTGCTTTTGATGACATGACCATGCTGGATGTGGAGTATCCGAGCACATACATCTTTCCACAGCAGTTCAGAGATGTGTATACGCAGTGCCTCGGAGCGGCTGGACTTCCGTCCGAATATGTGCTGAATGCGCTGTACAACAACGGTATCATATCGGGTAAGTATAACGAGTACATCTACGCAAATTCCTGCCGCAAGCTGATATCGGGTATGGCAGAATGGAACGGCGGCTTTGCCTATATCAACGACAGTGACAGGCTTCAGGTAGATCTGTTTTCAAAAGATGTGACCAAGACGTTTTCGTCAGGGGATCTGATGGAGCTTGAATACTCCGATGATACGATCACTTTTACCAAGATCAAGACCTCGCAGAACAACAAGACCTACGAAAAAGGCACGGACGGCGGCTATACACTTGTGATAAACAATCAGTATATAAGCTACGGACTTCTGGACGAGCATTTTGAGCTGTATCTTAATATCCTGTACGAATATTACAATGATTTTACGCTGACCCCGATGTCGTTTACTCTTGCCGAGCCTGATTTCGAGCTTAAGCTCGGCGACCGTGTATCTGTATATGATGAGGAAGAGATGAGATATGTCACGGGCAATATCTCAAAGATCACCATAAGCGGCAACTGCTCCATGACGGTGACCTGCGGCGGCTTTGCCAACGGTACGACCTCGTCAGGCAGCTACACTCCGTCAGGCGTAGGTCAGAGCGTTCAATCCAAGACCGCCGAGAAGCTCCACACATCAGGGAGCGCTTATTATGCTGTGACGAGATCAATCAACCGTGCAGGTAATCCTGTGGACGGATTGTTTCTCAGCAACGGCACGACCGAGCTTGCTATATGCGATAACAGCGGAACTGATTCAGACGGTAATGCTTATCATGGATGGTATATCCAGAATAAGGCTTCGGGCGGTTTTCGGCTCAATACCATGGTCAGTGATGCGTATAGCCAATTCAGTGTCGTCGGAGATGGTATGACATTACAGATGCGTGACAGTGCGCTGTCCGTGGAAATGAAATACATCAAGCCAGAGGGCGGCATAGGCTGGAGAACGATGCATCTTAAGAACGACCTGTTTGATGTATATCTCGGCAACGGAGCATTCATTCAGTTCACCAGCGGCGGATTTACTATCCATGCGGCAAATAACATCAATCTTACGCTTACCGCTGACGGTCTTGAGATTAACGGCAAAAAGGTAGTACTTACGGAATAAACAAGGAGGTAAATATGGCAGTAAAAACAATAACTCTCGACGGAACAGAGGGATGCATCACAGGTCTTTGCGGCTGCTATGCATCGGTGCTGAATCAGGGTGCAGCAACAGTGTACGCATCCCCGACACCTGATATCACGGCAGGAGCTGACGGAGTAACTCCCGTTCCTGCAGGCGGCTCGGCTCTGGTAGAATGCGGTGATACGCTGTATCTGCTCGGTACAGGCGAGGTAACAGCTGTAGGACACAGTCAGCCTGTACCTTTTTTTAAGCCTGCCCTCTCATCGGGAGAGGGCGGAGCTGATGCGGTGGCAAGAACAGCCATCGAAAACCACGAAAAAAACACGGATATCCACCTGACAGCGGCGGATGTTGCATCTATCGCAAGCAACGACAATGCGCTTATCAACAGCAATTTCCGAATCAATCAGCGTGGTAAGTCGGAATATGCATATGACTCATCGACCCGTGGCTACACAGTGGATATGTGGCAGCTCGTCCGTGAGGGCAATATGCTGACGGTGCTGGACGACGGTGTTAAGCTCGGTTATGTGTCTGGAAGCTCACCGACGCTGCCTTCGCATATGTTACAGCGCATCGAGAATTATGCGGATTACGCAGGTTGCACTGTAACAGCAAGCGCATACATCAAGGAAACTACATCGGCATATCCGCAGCTCCTCATTGTGTACAAAAAGGACGGTGCCAATCATCACAAAAATATGAAGGCTGCGGCAGGACTTAACACCATATCGTTCGACATTCCCGAAGACATCACAGGGCTTGAGGTGTGGCTGTACGGCGCGGATGTGCGCACGGGTGACACCACTGACAGTTACAGCATCATCG
>JAGAKC010000003.1 GCA_017848155.1 Oscillospiraceae bacterium
GCGGAAGGAAATACGACTTTATCGGCTTTGACGCATGCCTTATGGCTACCTACGATATGGCGTGTGTTTTGGAGCCGTTTGCGGACTATATGATCGCATCGGAGGAGCTTGAGCCGTCATCGGGATGGGACTATAAAACGCTTGTTTCGTCCCTTGGCAAGGACAGCTTCTGCGTCGACGTGCTGAACGGCTATGCGGCAAAGCACTCCAAAAAGGCGACCTACACGCTCTCCGCAGCTGATCTGTCAAAGCTATCCTCCGCAAAGGATGTGGTGCAGAAGATAACTCACCATATAAACTTTGATCTGTCCAATGTGGGACCTGCGCTCTCCGGGAGCAAGGAATTCGGCAGCAAGGACTCGAACAGCGGCGGAACATCGCTTTACGATCTGGGACAGCTCGCCGATAATCTGGGAATTGAGCACGGGTTTTCCGACTTCATTACTTCGGTAAACGGCTCTGCGCATGAGGAAGCCACAGGAATGACACTGTATTTTCCGACCGACTGTGAGGAGCTTGTGGACGAATATGCAAAGGTCAGTCAGGACGAGGACTACACCGAGTTCCTGTACGATTATTTCAGCTACATCCCCGATGAGCCTGTCGTTTTTTCCGAGATAGGCATAAACGATGACGGACAGTATTTCATGACCCTGTCCGATGCGTCACTTCAATATGTGAGATCGGTGGGGTATGCACTTTTTACAGTCGATCCTGAAGCGCAGAAGATATACTGTATCGGCACAGATAACGATGTAACTGCAAGCGGCAATACATTTACCGTTGAATTTGATGGCGGCTGGGCGTTTCTCGGTGATATGCTGCTTCATACGAATGTGATCGAGGAAAAGGACAGCTATACTATATTTTCAGCGCCTGTAATGGTGAACGGGGAGCTTGCTTATCTGGTGTTTGCGTATTTCGGTCAGGCAGGCAGTCTGTCGGTGGACGGTTACTACCTGATGGACGAGGACGCATCACGTATCCATGAGCTGAAAAACGGAGATGAGATCGCTGTGGTGTATACCGATCCTGCATCAGATGAACCTCATACCTGTATCGAGGGGACTGCTGTGTGGGGAGAGGATGCATTGCTCTCTGTCCGAAAGCTTGCGGAGGGAAAGTATCAGTATATGCCCTATATTTTAGACATTTATGACGATCTTCATTATTCGGCTATGGCTTCCGTTTATTTCGACGGAAAATCAATTACGATGAACGATATCGTTGCAGAATGATCTGAAAACGGGAAGATCATTCCCGTCAATGAATCGGCACGACGTGAAAAGCTCGTGCAAAATAAAAGGAGATTTATCATGAAATCGCATAATAAGCCTCCGTCTGATAGCTATGAGCTGGATTTTTCCTGTGACAGCCGTCTGCAGCATGCGCTGCTTGACAGCATCAGATGCAGGTATTTCGGTGCGCCGGATGACATCCGTGAGTGTCCGGATGCGGCGGGAACTACAGATGAACTCACGCTGTCTGAAACACGATCGGATAACAAGTAATATGTCTTTGTGTTGAAAGGATAATATCAACGAAAAGGAACGCTCAGATACGATATGGGCAATTATAATGATATAAACATAGCGCTGGATGTGTTCAGTGCGTTTATCACTATCATGATCGGCAGTTATCTGATAAGCCGAAGAAACAGGACCAAGGAGAACTATTGCTTTATCTGGATATGTGTCCTGAATCTGCTGTTTATCCTTGGCGATCTCAGTGACTGGTGCTGCAACGGAACGGAGCAGCCGTGGTACCCTGTGGTGCTGCATGTCGGACAGTTCGTATATTACACGGTGTGCGCTCCGCTGGTGCTTACGCTGCTGATGTATGTTACAGAATATCTCAGCCGATATACGCAGGTGTCGAGGATGTATATGCGCATTGCTCAGGTGATAGCAGTCCTCCATCTGACAGGCTGTTTTTTAACACCCTTTACGGGTCTGTATTATACCATAACCGATGAAAACATCTATAAACGTGGTGAGCTTGTATTACTTGCGAGTGTGCTTCCTGTTGCTGTGTATACCCTGACAACATTGATGTGTATAAGATATCGTAAGGTGCTGAAGCCACGTATCGTCATAGCGCTGCTCAGCTATGTATGGATCCCTTTGCTTGGGCAGGGTATACAGTTCATGTTTCGTGGAGTCGCAACGCTCAATCCTGCTATAACGCTGTCTGTTCTGTTCATCTTTTTCAATATCCAGCTGGATCGTGATATACAGCATGAAAAGGACAAGCAGGAGCTTACAGAAGCAAACATCAGGGTCATGCTAAGCCAGATACAGCCGCATTTTCTCTATAATACTCTTGCAGCGATACGTGGAATGTGCGAGACCGACCCTGCAAGGGCAAAAGAGGCTATCAATGATCTGTCACTGTTTCTTAGGGCAAATATGGATTCTCTTACAAACGACCGACCTATCCCGTTTGAACAGGAGCTTCGCCATGTCAGGAGCTATCTCAATCTGGAGCAGTATCTTTCTGACAGCGATCTCAATGTGGAGTATGATATCGGGACGACGTATTTCTGTGTTCCTGCGCTGTCGCTTCAGCCCTTGGTGGAAAATGCAGTACAGAAGGGCATACGAAAGAAAGAGGGCGGAGGAACAGTTGTTATCCGAACAGAGGAAACAGAGCAGCATTACAGGATAGTTGTTTCTGATGACGGAACAGGCTTTGATACAGGTATCCTCACGGAGAGCGGACATATCGGAATAAAAAATGTCAGAAAGCGGCTTGAAGTCCTTTGCGGAGGTACTCTTGATATCAGAAGCGTACAGGGAAAGGGAACGACCGTCTGTATATCGATACCAAAAGGGAGTTGAGGAAGAGTGAGATTTCTCGTAGTTGACGATGTGCGTGTGATACTGAATGAGGAAGCGGCGCTGATAAAGGATATAATGCCTGATTGCGAGGTGTTCACCTGCACTAAGGCAAGGGAAGCGCTGCGGATAGCCGAAAAGGAAGCACCTGATGTTGCGTTTCTTGATATAGAGCTTGGTACGTCAAACGGTATAATGCTCGCAAAGCAGCTTAAGGACATGCATCCGCAGATACATATCATTTTCGTTACCAGCTTTGCACAGTATGCGGTGGATGCGTTTTCCATACATGCAACAGGATATCTTCTGAAGCCCGTGCAAAAGGAACAGCTGAAGCGTGAGCTGACCTTTGTCTACGGCGAGGACAGGATGGAAAGAAAGCGTGTCAGAGTGCAGACCTTCGGCAATTTCGAGGTGTGGGTGGACGGCGAGATACTGAACTTCGGACGACAGAAGTCAAAGGAGCTTTTCGCATATCTCGTTGACCGAAAGGGCGCAGCAGTCACAACACGCGAGGCATATTCCGTTTTGTTTGAGGACAGCGCCTACGACCACACGAAAAAGAGCTATTTCCAGACTATCGTGGCAGATATGAGAAGGTCATTAAAAAAAGCAGGGGTGGAGGCTTTAATACTTAAATCCTATAACAGTCTTGCGATAGACACAGGTAAGATCGACTGTGATTATTATTCCTTTCTTGCGGGTGACGCAAAAGTCATCAACAGCTACAACGGTGAATTTATGGCGAATTACAGCTGGGCGGAATTCGAATCGGCAGCTATCAACAGCAGGATAAAGCCGAACTGAACGATGCCTGAAGCTTAAGCTGACAGATAATACGGGCTACATCCGTATAAATGAATTTTTTTCAGGTAAGGGAGAGATGTAAATGAGATATACAAAACGAATTGCGCTTGTGCTGTCCTTTGTCATGCTGATGACAGGCTGCAGCACACCTTCAGAGCCTGCGGGAGGCTCGTCGGACGCATCCCCATCAGAGGTGAGCACATCTACATCATCGTCAACGACAGCTGCCCCGGAGGAGTCCGCTCCCGTCGGCTCGCTGCAGGATCGTCTGACAGCTGAATACGACCAGCAGCAGGCAGAGCTTCTGAAGGAGTGGAAGGCAGAGCTTGAAGGTGCGTCAGTTACCCCGACTACCGCTACCGCATATTATATTATTCCCGAGGTGAATGAGGACATAGAGCTTGCATTTGTGGACATATATGAGGATGTTCCGTTCGTCGATCTTGAATATTTCGTTGAAAATGTAATGTTGTCGCTTTACGGATCAATGGACAGCGAATACACTCTGACAGCTGATAACAGCGAGGGAGTCATAACACTTACCCGTGACAACGGCAGTAGAGCGATATTTGACTTCGTGGAAAACTCTATCTATTTTGATGATCTTAATCTTTTCAATAAGCTTCCTTTCAGAAGCGCAGGAATCGACATCCTGTCGTCAGACGGCTTTGACAGCGAGGGTCAGCCTGCGTACTTCCAGAGGACGGGCAACGTGTTCGAGCGCACAGGCCGAGCTGTCATGATCGATATGGACAGGCGTTTTCTGCCGATGCTGTATCGTGACGGAAAGGGATATGTTCCGCTTCAGACGATGAATGATCTGTTCATGATCTCCAATGCGTACAGCCTGGTCTATAATCAGAAGGATGTTTTCCTTACGATCGGTTCAGGCTTCGGTGCGCTGTCTGATCTCTATTATTCGGTGGAGCCTGGTATGAGAAGCGAGGATATGGCTGTCTTTAATTACAATGAGATGTGCCTTATGCTCGATCTTTTCTACGGCCTTGCCGAACAGCACGATATTACCAGCTTCAATGAGATGTTCCTTGAATCGGGTCTTTACGAGGAGCTTGTAAGCACTGATCCCATCGTATATTCACAGGCTTTGTATAAGATATCCTTAGGATACCTTGCAGACGGACATACATCTCCGAGGGCACTGTCCCATTATGTCGGCGCAGAAGCATCTGTAAGTACATTGACACAGGGCGGATATTCTCTTGACCTTATTGATGCGGCAATGACAAATAAGCCTCGTTATGCTGTTGCACGTATGGAGGCTTATCCGGAGGGCGTGCCGGGATACGAGGAGATAGGAAATACCGCTTACATTACCTTTGACGCATTCCTTGTCAACCAGAGCGATTATTACAGCGAGCCTGCAACGGCAGATGCGACGGATACCATGGGTCTTGTAAGCTATGCACATTCACAGATAATGCGTGAGAACAGCCCCATAGAAAATGTGGTCATCGATCTTTCCAACAACAGCGGCGGACAGGCTGATGCGGCGATCTATGTCATCGGCTGGTTCCTCGGAAACTGCAATATGAACTTCGTTGACACCATCAATGGCGGACAAAGCTCAGTTCAGTACAGGGTGGATGTAGACCTTGACCGTCAGTTCGATGATTCTGACACCGTTTCCTCAAAGAATCTCTACTGCATGATCTCGCCAAACAGCTTCTCCTGCGGTAATCTTGTGCCTGCTGTGTTCAAGAACTCGGGCAGAGTTACACTTATCGGACAGCCATCGGGCGGCGGTGCCTGCACTGTAAATCAGGGCTCTACCGCTGACGGTACACTGTTCAGCTACTCCAGCAATATGAGGCTCAGCACTGTATTCAACGGCGCTTACAGCGATATCGACGGCGGTGTGACGCCTGATATTCCGCTTATTAAGGTTGAAAGCTTCTACGACAGAGAAGCACTGACCGATTATATCAACAGCCTGCTTTGATACTACAGGCTGATGGAACGTTCATAATGGTTTTTTCCTGAAATAACAGATGGCACCTTTGATGTATGTCAGAGGTGCCATTTTTTCAATAATTATACTGGAAATATAAGGAACTGATAGCCGTTGTTGTACTTTTGTTGCACTTGATTTAGTATAATCGTATAAAAAGTAATTGCGTCTGCTTACTAATTACGGATGAAGAGGGAGGGACGGCTTTGGAATATGACCTTCTGAGCGAACAGGTATTCGAGGATATGTACCACGAGTATTTCCCGAAGATCTATAATTATATTTTTTATCGTATCCTGTCACGTGAGGACACAGAGGATATCGTCAGCGATATTTTTCTTAAGGTCGCAAAGAATGCCCGTTCCTTTGATCCGGACAGGGCGACCTTCGCAACATGGATATACAATATAGCCAAAAACACTCTTACTGACCATTACCGCCAGAAAAAGGTCATGTGCGTTTCATACGAGGATGCTGATGCGGCGTCGATAGCTGATGTGGAAGCCCAGCTGAAGCAGATAAACTCTGACAGAAGAAAGGTGATATTCAAGGAGCTTTCTCTGCTTAAGGAGAAGGAGAGACTGGTCATTTACTATAAATACTTTGAAGGGTACAGCAACCGACAGATAGCTGATCTGCTTGACATGAACGAGAGTACAGTGGGAACAGTGCTTTCAAGGAGCCTTAAAAAGCTGCGCACGGATAATATGCTGGAGTTGAACAGCTGACCTGTTTTCAGTTACAGTATGCTCTTGCGTATTATTCTGCAGGGAATGATCATGAGCTGTTCAGAGAGCTTCACGGCGGCAAGGGTTAAGCTTATCTGACGTTTATTCCGCGCAGGGGAGTGGATTCACCTGCGATGGTAATAGAGCTGAAATATAACAAGACCGCAGAGTCTGCACTTCAGCAGATAAATATTATTCATTGTTTCGACAAAAAACGTCAGTCGTTGAGCGGAACGCTGCTCCTCTCCCGTGAAAAATATCTGTTAATTTTGCAGTTTCACGGTATGATTTTGCATAATGCTTGAAAAGTGGTAAAAAAAGTGCTATAATCATCATGAAAAAATGCATTTCGGATGCAGAACTGCAAAGGAGAAACAGGACATGAAAACGAGCGTTTTCAAACGGATAGCAGCTGCGGTGACGGCGGCTGTCCTGACAGCGAGCGCCCTGCCGCTTGATACAGCTGCGGAGTACGTTTCGTATACATTGGAGCAGACAGAGGACATCACAGAGGTCAACGGCGCTGTCACCTCTGGGGATTACAGTTATAATCTGCTTCGCGATGGAACTATTGAAATTACAGATTATACAGGCTCTGCGCCTGAGCTTGTTATTCCTTCGGAGATGGATGGATATACTGTTACGTCTATTGGTGATGATGCTTTTCGCAATTGTGATAATTTAACGGTTGTTACATTACCAGAAAGTATAACATATATTGGGGGAAATGCATTTTCGTATTGTGATAACTTAATCAGCATTACAATACCAGATGGTGTAACAGTTATTGGAAATCATGCTTTTGATGAGTGTATTAGGTTGAAAAGTATATCGTTGCCAAATGGTATAAAAACAATTGGAGTATATACATTTTCTGGCTGTGACAGTTTGACTAGTGTAACGATACCTGATAGTGTAACGCTTATATGGAAATATGCATTTGAGTATTGTGAAGGATTAACCAATATAACCCTTCCAAATAGTATAAAAACTATAGGAACAGGTGCTTTTTACAATTGTAGTAATTTAACAAGCATAACTATACAGGATAGTGTTTCGACAATTGAAGACTATGCCTTCTATAATTGTAATGTTTTGTTTGATGTATATTATACAGGTACTGAAGCTGAGTGGTTAAATATAGACATTACTTCAGATGGTAATGAAGTACTTGAAGCAGCTTCCATACACTATAACGATAATCTTGCAGAATTTAAATATGAGGTTTTATCTGATGGCACTATCCAGATTATAGATTACACTGGTTCTGCAGTAATTCTTGAGATTCCTTCTGAGATAGAGGGATATAGGGTTACTGCTATCAGGAATAGTGCATTTTACAATTGTGATAACACAACTGACATAATAGTATCAGACGGTGTGACAACTATTGATGATTATGCCTTTGTGGATTGTGATAATCTAAAATGTATTACAATATCAGATAGTGTAACAGAAATTGGAGAAGGTGCGTTTTGGGATTGTTCCAGCTTAACAGCTGTATACTATACAGGCACAAAGGAAGAGTGGGCAAAAATTAATATTGACAGTGGCAATACATATCTTACATCCGCCACCATCCACTACAATTATGTAGACGGCGGCACAAGCACAGACGACAACACTGCTGACGAGCAAAACGATATTTCAACTGGTCTGGAGATAAAGGAAGAGGATAGACCGGACCATCAGCTTGCCAAAGCGGAATACACCTGCGGTAACGTGAAAAAAGACCTGCTGAAGGAGCATTACAAGATAACCTTTGGAGATACCTCGCTGGTTGATCTGACAAAGGAATTCACCATCACCTGCACAACAAAGGGCGATGCGGATAAGATAAGCATCTATGCGCTGTACTGTGGAAGCAAGTGCATAGGCAGTTCTAATAATGGTGTGTTCACCATGAAGGGAAGCCAGCTTGCGGCAGGCAAGGATTATTACATATCTGTCTTTGCCAAGGATGGTGTATATACCAAGACGCCGCTTATGTTAGAGGTAGGCGAAAGTGCTTTTTCCAAACCATCCGAAATAACTCTCGGTGGGTCTGATGGCTTCGAACTTGCCATAAACAATGAGATATTGGGCAATATGACTCTGGCGTGTGATGTTTTGAAATTACCTGTACAGTTGGTAGTTACTCCTGACAACAAGGTGCGCCTGGGCTTGAACCTGAAAAAGGATGCGCTGGAAAAAGACAGCTCATTCCTGGATTTCAAAAAGAAGTTTGAAAAAGCCAAAAAAACTATAAAAAGCGGATTGACATCCGATCCTGATTTTACCGAGGTCAAAAAATGGCTTGACACCCCTGGAAAAAAGGGAAATCTTATCTCTAAAGATAAGAGTTGTAATATAACAGCTGCAGGCTACGGTGAAGCTGCCATCGGCGAAAACGGTCTTACATCAATTAGCTTTGTTGTTATCGGCTCTGTCGAGTACAGCAACGGTATCACCAAGACCTTTATGGCAGGTCCTGTGCCAATAACCGTCAGCATAGACTTAACAGCAGGTGCAACGATCAATGCCCAGCTTGGCTATAATTTTGAAAAGCAGGAAGCATTCGGCGATGCTGATCTGGGTCTTAAGGTAGCGATAGAACCGTTTGTAGGCGTGGGATTAGGTAATTTTATCGGCGTAGGTGTTACAGGCAAGGGCGAGTTATCAGTTGATATAGTCCTTGTGTCCACATCCGAACCGTCAGGCGTTGAGGCGGTCGATCTTACAGCGGGATTAGGCATAAAGGCATACTTGGGTCCGTTTGAGTACAAGCACACTATCGCAGAGAAAACATGGAACCTCTACTCCCGTGGCAGCACCACATCATTGGCGCAGACAGGGGAGCTGACAGTTGCGCCGCTGTACGACAGCAGCTCGTACAAGGAGCTTTCATTGCGTGAGTACAAGTCCGAGGTGGTAGGCACGACAGCAGCTGCAAACGCAGAGCCTGCGGCACTTATCGAGGACGCATACCTCGCAGCCTCACCGAAGCTTGCGGCAGTGGGAGATGATATAGTGATGCTGTACCTTGACTCCGACATGGAGAGGGGCACAGCAGACCAGACCGTGCTGAAATACATGGTGTACAGCGGCGGTGCGTGGAGCGAGCCGAAGCAGCTGGACAGCAATGATAC
>JAGAKC010000157.1 GCA_017848155.1 Oscillospiraceae bacterium
GATGCTGATCCGACGTTCTACCATATAACAACAAAGCAGATATCCTGGTTGTAAAACCTGGGTATCGCTTTTTGTATATAATGTCTAATAGTATTTGTTCACATTTTATGATATAATTGTAATAATAAACTGTCGGTGGTGTCGGCAAAAAATTTTATGGAGAACTATTATGAAAGAAAAGAAATCATGCAAAACCAAAGCTGTAAGGGCGAGAAAAACTTCCAGACTCGGTCTGCGTCTTGTAACCATCGTGTCCCTGATCGTTGTGGCAGTATCTATTGCCCTCACGGTTTTCTCAATGTCGCTTTCTCTTTCGCTCAGCACCGATCTGGTAACAGATCATGCGGCATCAGGTGTCCGTGTGCTGCAGTATGACCTTGATGTTGAGATCAGATCGCTTGCTGCGACCATATCCAATTGGTCAGGTACAGGCTTCCTTGGAAGCTGTGTGAAGAGCGGCACATATACCCAGATGGACAGCTACTGGGAAAAGGAGGGCTACAGTGAGTATTACTACGGTGCAATTCTGGATACATCCGGCGCTGTGCTGTGGCAGACTCCCAATTATAAATTATCTGCTGTAAATATTTCAAATGCGGTTTCTGGCGAAACAGTAATATCCTATGCAGGAGATGCAAATGTCCCACTGTCGCTTCAGTGTATCGTTCCTGTTGTAAGGTCAGCAGAAATAACAGGTGTTATGGTGGCTGGTATCGATCTTCAGGATACGGCTGTGCTGGATGCAGTTAAAGAGAAATCCATCTGTGAGGTAACTCTTTTCAGTGGAAATACACGTTATTCAACAACTGTTATCGGAAGTGACGGAAATAGGGCAATCGGCACACAGATGACCTCGGCAGTAGAGAATACAGTCATTGCTAAGGGCGAGGAGTATCTCGGAGAGGCTGATATCCTCGGTCAGAATCATTTTGTACATTATACACCTATCAACGATATCGACGGTAATGTGATCGGTGCGTTTTTTGCAGGTATCTCATCAGCTGATTTCGACAATATGAAATTATCTGTCATGGCGATCTGCGTCATATTGGTATTGGTCGCTTGTATGGGTGCAGGTGTGCTTTTGTACATCATTATCGATCGTATGATAAATAAACCTCTCAACGAGGCAAATCGTATCGCTGATGAGATCGTAAGCGGTGAGCTGAGCACACCGCCCAGCGCCTTTAAGTTCGGTAATGATGAAATGGGCGATTTTGCGAGAAAGATAGAGAGCACAAAGCAGGAGCTCAATTCTTACATAAGTGACATCAACAATGTTCTCAGCAACATGGCGGATGGTGATTTCTCCAAGGTGAACAGTATTGCTTATGTCGGAGATTTCGCAGAGATCGGCACTTCGTTCAATACTATCCATACAAATCTTGGTGAGATCGTTGCCAATCTGAACAAGGCTGCCGAAGATGTAACTGTAGGCGCAGGCCAGATAGCTGACGGTTCGCAGATACTTGCAGATGGTACTATCACACAGGCTTCTGCGATAAACGAGCTGTCTGATTCTGTAAACGATATTTCCGAACAGATCGAACGCAGCTCTGACAATGCATCACGTGCCGATGAGCTTTCCAAGCAGACAGCAGCAAAGATCGGTGAGCAGGATACTAAGATCGGAAATATGATAAATGCAATGGAAGATATCAAGAATAAGTCCAATGAGATCAGTGGTATCATCAAGACTATTGAAGATATTGCGTTCCAGACAAATATCCTTGCACTGAACGCAGCAATTGAGGCTGCAAGAGCAGGCGAGGCAGGTAAGGGCTTTGCTGTGGTTGCCGATGAGGTAAGAAACCTTGCAGCTAAGTCTGCTGAAGCTGCAAACAGCACGACATCTCTTATTTCTGCTACTATCGAGTCTGTAAATAATGGTAATACCATAGCAGCGGAAACTGCCCAGACCATGACAGAGGTCATGGAGATAAGTGGTCAGACCAATGCTCTGATCGCTGATATTTCTGCGGGAGCTATAGCACAGGAGGAAGCTGTAAAGCAGATAACCGAAAGGATTGCAAAGATCACTGAGGTAGTTCAGCAGAACTCTGCCACCGCAGAGGAAAGTGCCGCATCCTGTGAGGAGCTCAGCGGTCAGGCTGATATGCTGAAGGAGCAGATCGCACAGCTTACTGTATGATGTTTTTGATAACATCATAATTTGGAGTCACATTTGATATTCTCATCTACCCCTGAAAGGCGGATGCTTTTCAGGGGTAACTCTTATACGCTTTGTGCGTCCACAATGCCCCATTTTGTCATTTCTGACTATTCAAAACGCAGCTTCGTAATACCTGATCACATCATTCATTAACGAATAAATAAAGCTGATAAGAAACGGTCGCCTGCAAAAAATGGGTATGCAATTTATGCATCGTTGATAGTTGACAATTGATCGTTTTTTTGATATATTTTAATATAGTTGTACAAATTGCATTTTAGGTTAGACCGCAAAGATAAAGACCGCATCATAGAAAGGACAGAACCGATAGATGAGCAAGAAAACAAATACCGGATCCACAACAGTGAAAAATGTTGTGAAAGATTTTGCCGATATCATATCCGCCCGTAAAATCGAAAGTGTGCTGTGTTTGCTTGGCGTTCTTTTGTCGTGTGCTGTTTTCAGATATATAGACGGACTTTCATTTACCGCATGGTCGCTTGAGATATTCGATTCGCTGTTTCGGGGGGGCTTTTCGGGGTTTGGTGAGCTTATGTCGCAGAATCTCTGGAGTGCTCCTCACGGAACGCTGTTCGATCATGAGATAACCTGTGCGATATGGGGAATATGGAATCTGCCGCTGCTGCTGATACATTACATCTTCAAGACCGATCATGTTATTACTGCGCCTATGTATATGTGGTCGAAGATGTTTCTGGTAGTTATTCTTATAGCAACGGGATATGTCTGTTATAAGATCGTAACTCACCTCAGCGCTGACAAAAAGCGAGGAACGCTTGCGTGTCTGCTTATCTGGGGTTCAGCAACAGCTGTTCTCATATCCATTGGTTTTTCGGCTCAGGATGAGATCTTATATATGTTCCTGCTGTTGCTGGGACTGTATGATGTCCTTGTCGGTAAAGTGGATCGCTCTTTGATATGGATGTCGTTATGCTGTATAATAAATCCCGTGATGCTGTTGTTCGTCGCCCTGATATATATTTCTGCGTGCGAGAGATGTGTTGGGATGATATTGAGAATAGCAGCTGTATGCGGTGTATTGGCTTTGCGGATGATAGCACTTCCGATGGCTTTTGATAACAGCAGATATGTGGACTGGTACTTCGGCAGGGCTGTGATCAGCGCCGGAAACAGCGGAATTTCTCTTTTTATTGTTGTAATCGCATTTGTATATTTGGCGCAGTTCTTCGTTAAACGAAAGGACGTGGACGAAAGAAACAGATTTCTTTGTTATTCGCTTTCCATCGTTTCGCTTGCTATGTGTACATTTTGCTGGTTGCATTTTTACAGATTTTTTACCTGTGTTCCTTTTATGGCGATAAGCCTGATGATAACGAAAAACGAGAAGGCTGTATCAGGCGGCTTGGTCGGATTCTGTATTTTTGAGTATTGTAAAACCATAGTAGCCTGCTCAGACAGTGCCTGCCTTAACCTTAAAAGTACATTCGGCTATGTCCAGAATGTGACAGGGTGCAACGAAGCATACGATCAATCCTTTTTTGAGATACTTTGCAGCTTTTTCCCGATACTCAGATCTGCTGTGCCGATCATTGGCGGCATTGCGTTGATATGCGGCATATGGGTATTGTGCGTTGCTTACCCGCGTCAGAAGTGCGAGTTTAACAGTCGCATTCCTATAAGAGCAGGAACGCTGGTATGGACAGCGGCTCCGTTGTTGTTTACGTTGGCTTTTCTGCTTGTTCTTGCGAGGGTCGATATCGTAGAGAGCAACATTGAGCATGATGACATTTTAGCGTCGCCGTTCTCTGACAGTCATTGCATCGAGCAGTATTACAGGGGGGACTCTGCGTCCGCTGTCAGCGTTACGGTAAGGACTGTGACCTGGGGAAGACGGTATCCTTATGCTCAAAGGGTATGCATGGAGATAGTTGATGCGGACACTGATGAAGTTGTCGGATATACCGAGTGTTCTCCCAATGACTTTAAGGATAACAATTTTTATACTCTTAATGTCAGAGGTGTGACAATAAAGGAAGATGAATGGTATATATTCAGGTTTTCCTGTAAAAACAGCGGAGATGCTGAGGAGAACGGAATATATTTCCTTCGCTCGGATGCGGGAACAGCTGATCCCGATCGGCATTATGCTGTATCAGAAATTGATGGTACAGCTACGATGTGCGATTACGATATAGTCAGCAAGATAGTGACTTTTTGATTGAACTAAAGAACTTTGAAAGGCATTTGTTTGCTCTTTTTCAACAACGACAGAAAGGAAAGCTATGAAGAAAAAGGAATTGGATTCAGGTCAGCTAAAAGCAGAGCTATTGTCCCGTTATCCCGAGCTGGAATATTGTGTTAATGAATTTGACGCTGCCTATCAGATATTGCTGGAATGTTACAGAAACGGCAACAAGGTACTTGTGGCAGGAAACGGAGGAAGTGCCGCCGACAGCGAGCACATCGTGGGCGAGCTGATGAAATCCTTTCTTTTTGTCAGAAAGCTTGATGATGCATTTACAAGTGAACTGAAAAAGCTCTACGGCTCTGACGGAGAAAAGCTGTCGGCACAGCTGGAAGGAGGACTTCCCGCTATTTCGCTTACTTCAATGCCTGCGCTTTCTACTGCTTATGCAAATGACGCATCGTCAGCGGCTTGCTTTGCCCAGATGACGCAGACCCTCGGAAGAGAGGGAGATGTGTTTATCGGTATAACCACATCGGGAAATTCTGAAAATATACTGCTGGCATTTATGGCAGCTAAAGCAAGACATATGAAAACTATCTGTCTTACAGGCAGAAGCGGCGGAAGATGCAAAGCCGTTTCGGATGTTTGTGTATGTGTTCCTGAGGATGAAACCTTCAGGATACAGGAGCTGCATCTCCCGATATATCATACCCTATGCGCTATGGCTGAGGCTGATCTGTTTGAAGAAAACAAATGATTAAGGTAGTGTAATAATGGATATAAACCGTCTTTATGATTTCAAAAAAATAAACGTGTTGGTTGCGGGAGACCTGATGCTTGATGATTATATCGGAGGTGATGTTCACCGTATCTCTCCCGAATCCCCTGTGCCCGTGCTTGATGTTAAATGGGAAAGCACAATGCTTGGCGGTGCGGGAAATGTTATCAACAACATCACC
>JAGAKC010000158.1 GCA_017848155.1 Oscillospiraceae bacterium
AGGAACAGCAGGAACTGCGCATTCTCATAGGGGGTTTCGCCCGGTTCGAGAAGGTTTACGCCTGTATTTGTGCTGATCGACCAGTTGTTGTGCTTGCCGGAGCCGTTCACGCCATCAAAGGGCTTCTCGTGTAGCAGACATACAAGTCCGTGCTTCTTTGCAATCTTCTGCATGATCTCCATTGTAAGCTGGTTGTGATCGGCGGAGATGTTAGTGGTAGCGAAAATGGGAGCAAGCTCATGTTGTGAAGGAGCGACCTCGTTATGTTCGGTCTTTGCAAGGATTCCCAGTTTCCACAGCTCCTCGTTAAGCTCGTTCATATATGCCTGAACTCTCGGCTTGATGACACCGAAATAGTGGTCGTCTAACTCCTGTCCTTTAGGTGGCTTTGCGCCGAAAAGCGTCCTGCCTGTATAGATAAGGTCCTTGCGCTTATCGTACATTTCTTTGTCGATAAGAAAATATTCCTGCTCGGGACCTACTGTGGTCTTTACAGAAGTAACATCATGATTTCCAAAGAGCTTCAGCACCCTGAGCGCCTGCTTATTTATGGCTTCCATTGAGCGCAGCAGCGGTGTCTTTTTGTCAAGCGCTTCACCGCCGTAGGAGCAGAATGCTGTCGGAATGCAGAGAACGCCATCTTTGATGAATGCAAATGAAGTGGGATCCCACGCAGTGTAGCCTCTTGCTTCGAATGTTGCTCTCAGTCCGCCGGAGGGAAAGCTGGAAGCGTCAGGCTCGCCCTGAGTGAGCTCCTTGCCCGAAAACTCCATAATAACTCTGCCGTCATTATTCGGGCTGATAAAGCTATCGTGCTTCTCTGCGGTGATACCTGTCATCGGCTGAAACCAGTGGGTGTAGTGGGTAGCACCTTTTTCGATTGCCCAGTCCTTGATGGCATTGGCTACCACACCAGCCGCAGACGGTTCAAGACGCTTACCGTTATTGATTGCTGCCTGAAGCTGCTTGAAGGTATCCTTTGGAAGCCGTGCTTTCATTGCGCTTTCGTTGAATACATTTTCACCGAAATAGTCCGAAACGTTTCTCATAGATGTTCCTTCTTTCGTATATTTATATTGCAAACGATCGCAGGTTATTGTCGATGCCTCTGTCGTTTACACTTGCATTATATCACCGTGTTAATTTCTTGTCAAGATGTTTTTGCAAGTTTTCGTTCGATTTCTTGCACTTGCCATATTTTGAGCAATTGATTTGACGATAATTTGTAAAATGTTATAAAATTTAAGATCACATGTCCGTTTTCTTGAAAGCAAATTGTGCATATCTTTCATAATTATATTTGAAAACCGGTTAAAACATAGATAAAATACACCAAAATGCAAGTCGTTCAAAAAAACTTGCACAAAAAGCATTGACAAAAAAGTAACCAAAGTGCTATCATATTTTCAGAAAAAAGCAGAAAAGCAAGGAGGTAACGTTATGCTTTTAGAGGGTCAAGTGCGAATTCCTGCAGGATGTGCCATTTCAGGTTTCATCAGCAGAGATGGAAACAGGATCAATGGTAGTGAGATCGTCAAGTCGATCTCGTATATGCATGACCGTTCTAACGGTCTCGGCGGTGGATTTGCAGGATATGGCATATATCCCGAATATAAGGATCATTATGCATTTCATATCTTTTATGATTCAAACGAGGTGCGTGAACAGACCGAGAAGTTTCTCGATCGTCATTTTGATGTGATAAACCTCAGCCGTATTCCTATAAGAAGAATCCCTTCTATAACCAATGAGCCGCTGATATGGAGATATTTCGTTGACCCGCGCCCCACGAAGATAGCGTCCTCGCAGCTTGATGAAAAGGAATATGTAGCCAAGTGTGTCATCAGGATAAACAACGATATAAAGGGTGCATATGTTTTTTCCAGCGGAAAAAATATGGGAGTATTCAAAGCGGTTGGATATCCCGAGGATGTTGGCCAATTCTACCGCCTTGACGAATATGACGGATATGCGTGGACAGCTCATGGAAGATATCCCACGAACACACCCGGCTGGTGGGGCGGAGCACATCCTTTCTCGCTGCTGGATTACTCTATCGTCCATAACGGTGAGATATCCTCTTATGACGCTAACCGCCGTTTCATTGAGATGTTCGGATACAAATGCACCTTGCTGACCGATACAGAGGTCATCACATATATTTTTGACTGGCTCCACAGAAAACAGCAGCTTAGTCTTGAGGATATCGCCTCGGTCATCGCTGCACCTTTCTGGACGAAGATAGATGAGATCGGTCGCACTGACCCCGAACAGGCAGAAAAGCTGAGATATCTGCGCAACGCCCTTTCGGGACTGCTTATCACAGGTCCGTTTTCTATAATTCTTGGCTACACAGGCGGAATTATGGCATTGAACGATCGACTGAAGCTGCGCTCTATGGTCGTTGCGGAAAAAGACGACAGGGTATATTTCGCCAGCGAGGAGTGCGCCATCAGAGCCATCTGTCCCGATTGTGGAAACGTATGGTCCCCAAAGGGTGGAGAGCCCGTTGTGGTAACGCTTAATGAGGAGGGCAGAAAGAGATGTCTGTAAACTATTTTCCTGCGGAATTTGAGATAATCCGCAATTATGATAAATGTATCGGCTGTCGTGCCTGTGAACGTCAATGCGCAAACGAGGTACACTATTACGATTCGGACTACAGCAAAATGTTGGCGCATGAAAACAAATGTGTAGATTGCCAACGCTGCGTCTGTCTTTGCCCTACAGGAGCACTGAAGATACAGCCGAATGCAAATGCTTTCAGACAAAGCGCAAATTATACTCAGCAGCTTATGCTTGAAAACTATCGCCAGGCAGAGAGCGGCGGTGTGCTGCTATCCTCTATGGGAACTCCCAAGGATTACCCCGTGTACTGGGATAAGATCCTGCTGAACGCATCTCAGGTAACGAACCCACCTATCGACCCGTTGCGCGAGCCTATGGAAACAAAGGTATTTCTCGGCAAAAAGCCGATCCCTATCAAAAAGAAAGCAGACGGCAGCATAGACACACATATAGAGCCTCACCTTGAGCTTGACATCCCCATTATGTTCTCGGCGATGTCCTACGGCTCTATCTCAAAGAACGCCCACGAAGCCCTTGCACGAGCAGCAGAGGAGCTAGGAACCTACTATAACACAGGCGAGGGTGGTCTTCATAAGGATTTTTACAAATACGGAGATAACACCATCGTTCAGGTAGCATCGGGACGTTTTGGCGTATTCAAGGGATATCTTGACACAGGCGCCGCAATCGAGATCAAAATGGGTCAGGGCGCAAAGCCCGGTATTGGTGGACATCTCCCCGGCGAGAAGATCGCGGAGGACGTTTCCCGTACAAGAATGATACCTATGGGAACGGACGCTATCTCACCTGCTCCCCATCATGATATATATTCTATTGAGGATTTAAGACAGCTTATTTTTTCGCTTAAAGAAGCTACCGAGTACAAAAAGCCTATCATCGTGAAGATAGCTGCAGTACATAATGTAGCGGCTATTGCCTCAGGCATTGCAAGATCAGGTGCGGATATCATCGCGATAGACGGTTTCAGAGGTGGCACAGGTGCCGCTCCTACAAGAATAAGAGATAATGTGGGAATCCCGATCGAGCTTGCTCTTGCAGCAGTTGACGGCAGACTCCGCCACGAGGGCATCAGAAACGAAGTGTCTATTGTAGCAGCCGGTTCCATCAGAAGCTCCTCCGACGCAGTTAAGGCAATCGCTCTCGGAGCAGACGCAGTGTATATCGCAACCCCTGCACTGCTGGCTATGGGATGTCACCTTTGCAGAAGCTGCCACAGCGGTAGGTGTAACTGGGGTATTGCAACGCAGCGCCCCGAGCTTGTAAAGCGGCTTAATCCCGATGTTGCATACAAGAGGCTTGTAAACCTTGTCAACGCATGGAACCATGAGATAAAAGAGATACTGGGCGGCATGGGAATAAACTCTATCGAAGCACTCAGAGGTAACCGCCTTATGCTTAGAGGCATCGGTCTTACACAGAAAGAGCTTGATATTCTTGGAATAGCTCACGCCGGCGAATAAATGAACGGAGGCAACTAAAATGAAAAAGGTATATGTGAATGAGGAACGCTGTCTTGGCTGTCACTTATGCGAGTTCTACTGTTCATTTGCGGGCGGCGGCGAAACGGATATGGCAAAGGCGTTCAAGCTCGGCAGAGTGGTCGCTCCTCGTGTGCGCATCGAGGAGAGCAAGGATATATACTTCGCTGTTCAGTGCAGGCACTGCGAAGACCCCCTATGCGTAAAGAGCTGTATTGCGGGCGCACTCACCAAAAAGAACGGCATGGTCGAGATCCACAAAGCGAAGTGCGTTGGTTGCTACACCTGCGTGCTGGTATGTCCCTACGGCTGTATAGCCCCTGATAAGAAATCAGGAGGCAAGACCGTCACAAAATGTGAGCTTTGCCTTAATTCCGCAGCGGGAGAGCCAGCATGTGTCAAGGGCTGCCCGAACAAGGCTATAGTATACGAGGAGAGGGGCGAACAGTAATGAAATATGTAATTATAGGAAACTCCGCCGCAGGTATCGGCGCAGTTCAGGGAATCCGTGAACTTGACAAAGACGGAGATATCACCATGATCTCGGACGAGAACTATCATACATATTCACGTCCTCTGATCTCCTACTGGTTGAAGGGCGATGTTACCGAAGAAGGCATGAAATACCGCCCGAATGAGTTTTACACAGAAAACAAAGTGAACGCTCTGCTAGGGAAAAAAGTCGTTTCTATCGATAAGAAAAACAAGACTGTACTTATGGATGACGCCAGCGTAACGGAATACGACAAGCTGCTGGTTGCTACAGGCTCTGACCCGTTTGTACCGCAGCTTGAGGGGCTTGACAAAGTAAAGAATAAATTCACCTTTATGAAGATGGACGATGTTAGAGCAGTAAGAGAGCGGCTTAGCAAAAACTCAAAGGTACTTATTATCGGAGCGGGTCTTATCGGATTAAAAGCAGCAGAAGCAATGGTAAGTTTCACAAATAACATCACTGTGATAGATCTATCGGAACGTATCCTACCTGCTGTACTTAATGAAGAAGCTTCACACATCATGAAGCACCATATTGAAACTACAGGGGTGCGTTTTGTACTCGGTACAACCGTAAAGGAATTTTCCGAAAACACTGCAACCCTGACCAATGGAGATAGTATAGATCTCGATATACTTATCCTTGCTGTCGGAGTTCGTCCCAATACCGAACTTATCGATGCTATCGGCGGAAAGGTCGATAGAGGAATTATTACCGATGACACCCAGGCAGTAAAGGGGCTTTCCGATATATATGCCGCAGGCGACTGCACAAAAAGCCATGACATCACAAGCAATACGGACAAGATGATCGCAATACTTCCCAATGCGTTTATGCAAGGAAATGTTGCAGGAAAGAATATGGCAGGCGGTGTGGCACATTATACTAATGCGTTTCCGATGAATGCCGCAGGCTTTTTCGGTCTGCATATAATTACTGCAGGCTCTTATTCGGGCGAGGAACACACCGCGATAAGCGAAAATGGTTACAAAAATCTGTTCATTGCAGACAACAAGCTTAAGGGTTTTATTTTAATAGGAGATATGATAAATAATGCAGGTATCTATACCTCGCTTGTGAGAGAACAGACACCACTCAATGAGGTAGATCTCGCATTGCTGCTGGAAAAGCCTGCACTGATGGCATTTCCTGCAGAATACAGAAAAGAAAAATTGGGAGGGCAGAGATAATGGATAGGATCAATGCTGATAAAATGCATTTCAAAACGCTTAACGAGTATATCAGAAGATCTCCCGACAGCGAGATAACCGTGGAGAATGTAATTGGTCATCGCTTCATAGGAAGCGGCTGTATCGGCAAGGATATCCACATCCATGGCATTCCCGGAAATGCTCTCGGAGCATATCTCACCCAATGTGATATCACGGTATACGGAAATGCTCAGGATGCAACCGGCGATGCAATGAACGACGGAACCATCACTATTCACGGCAATTGCGGCGACGCCGCAGGCTATGGAATGAGAGACGGCAGGATACTCATCAAGGGCTCGGCAGGATATCGTGCGGGAATACACATGAAACAGTTTGAGGATAAAATACCACTGCTGATGATAGGAGGCGAGGTAGGTGATTTTCTCGCGGAATATCAGGCAGGTGGCAGAATCATCGTTCTCGGAATAGGAGCTGAGGATCATTGCCCTGTAGGCGAGTTTTGCGGAACGGGAATGCATGGAGGTGTGATATACATCAGAACGGAGTATCCGCCGCAGGATCTTCCCGTACAGGTATCTGTAAAAGAAGCCGATGACAGTGATAAAGAAAGCATCAGAGATTATATCGACCTTTTTACAAAAAAGTTCGGAGGAGATCCCGATGTGCTTCTGAACTCCAAATTCTATAAGCTGACTCCGAATACAAGCAATCCGTATAAGCAGCTATATGTGAATAATTAAGAAAAGAGGCGGGAATGTGAAAACACGGTATATCTTCGTGACAGGCGGTGTTGTCTCAGGACTTGGCAAGGGAATTACAGCTGCATCGCTGGGACGGCTTCTCAAAAGCAGGGGCTATAAGGTCACTCTTCAGAAGTTCGACCCGTATATAAACATCGACCCTGGCACAATGAGCCCTTATCAGCACGGCGAAGTCTTTGTTACAGACGACGGGGCTGAAACCGACCTTGATCTTGGACATTACGAGCG
>JAGAKC010000159.1 GCA_017848155.1 Oscillospiraceae bacterium
GGGTTGCAACTATCTTGATTGTTATTATGTTTGTAGCTGCTGCGGCTGTCGCATTCCTTGCTTTTACTAAGATTCGCAGAAAGATTTCTTTTAAGTTCACTCCCGACGAGAAGAAGCCTGCATTTGCTATCCTCATTTCCGCAGGTTCGATCGTTCTCAGCTTTGTTCTTACTATCGTAGCTGTTACTATCTGGCACAAGATGATGTACCCCGGTGCTTCTGTTGGCGCTATGGACTACATGTACTTCATCATTTATGGCGGTGCTACACTGTTCCTGGCTCTTGCAATGATGGGTGGCTATGGCTTTACAAAGTTCGGTACTCTCGGACTTTATCTGCTGGTTGCCTCCAACAACTTCATCTCCATATTCAGCGTGTTCAGCCAGAGAAGTGCTGCGGTTGCCGCAGGCACTGTTACAACAGGTACAAACTACATCATCGCAGGAATCCTCTTTATCCTTTCGCTCATTTCCTGCCTTGCTATCATCCTTGTATTTGTTGTTAAGGGTGTAAGCGATTATCAGTATCAGAAGCGTTTCTGCTGATACAGTAATATCCGATCAATGAAATACCGCCTGCGACGATGTTGCGGGCGGTTTTGTTTTGCGTTTCTGTGCTGCTTGTGAGAAAATATTTCGCTTTCCCTCTTGAAAAATGAAAAGAGATATGTTATAATGTAATGTAAGCAACAGGGCGGACGCCCCGGGCAAAAACAATATTAAGAAAGAGGTGTTCCTTTTGAAGCACATTACAACTATCAACAAGGCTAATCTCAAGACAACAGCGGCTAAGGGCGGCTGCGGCAAGTGCCAGTCTTCCTGCCAGTCTGCATGTAAGACTTCCTGCACAGTTGCAAACCAGAAGTGCGAAGCAGTTAAGTAATTTTTCTTAACAGTCTTTTGAGAAGATCATTTTGGGCGGGAGCTGTTCCGCCCAAAATTTTTGACCATCACCTATTTCTTATCATGAAAGGTTATTTGAATCATGAATCATCTTATACATAAATTTAAGCAGCTTGGATATAACATAGTTCTTGATGTCAGCAGCAACGGTGTGCATGTTGTCGACGATTGTGCATATGATATACTCGATCATGTGAGTGCTCCCATGAGTGAGGAATGTCCCGAGGAGCTTTTTGCAAAGCTCTCCGCCTACAGCGAGCAGGAGATACGGGACAATTACGCAGAGCTTTACGAGCTTTATAAAGAGGGAATTCTTTTTTCGGCTGACGAATATGAGAAATTCTCCGACACGATGATGAAGTCACCTGTCAAGTCGATGTGCCTTAATGTTGCGCATGACTGCAATCTGCGCTGTGAGTATTGCTTCGCTCAGAAGGGTGATTTTGGTGGCGCACGCTGTCTTATGACTCCAGAAACGGGAAAAAAGGCTATAGATTTTCTTATAGCAAACTCTGCTGACAGGCAGAATCTGGAGCTTGACTTTTTCGGCGGTGAGCCTCTCATGGCGTGGGATACTGTTGTGGAAACAGTGAATTACGCACGTTCCATTGAGAAGCAGCATGGAAAGAACTTCCGCTTCACCATCACCACAAACGGTCTGTTGCTTGATGACGAAAAGATAGAGTACATCAATCGGGAAATGAGCAACTGTGTGCTTTCTCTTGACGGAAGAAAGGAAGTCACCGACAGAACACGTTCTACCATGAACGGAAAGAGTGCATATGACATAATCGTGCCGAAGTTCCAGAAGCTTGTGGAGAATCGTGGCGATAAGGACTATTATGTCCGTGCGACTTTTACAAAGTACAATCTTGACTTTACAGACGATGTGCTTCACATCCGTGATCTCGGTTTTGAGCAGCTTTCTGCTGAACCTGTGGTAACAGACCCGAAGATGCCATTTGCCATCAACGAGTGCGACCTGCCCCGTGTATTCTCGGAGTATGACCGTCTTGCACAGGTAATGGCTGACCGTACCGAGAATAAGTTCAATTTCTTCCATTTTGTTGTAGATCTCGATCAGGGTCCCTGCGCAATCAAGCGTCTGCGTGGCTGTGGCTGCGGCAACGATTATGTTGCGGTGACTCCCGAGGGCGATATCTACCCCTGCCATCAGTTCGTTGGTATTGAAGAGTGGAAAATGGGCAACCTTTATGATGGTACCTTTGACCACGATATCAAGACTACATTTGCAAAGACACACATTTATAGCAAGATAGGCTGCCGTGACTGCTGGGCGAAGTTCTTCTGCTCGGGCGGATGCAACGCAAATGCATTCATATATGAGGGCGATATCAGAAAGCCTCATAAGATATCCTGCGAGATGCAGAAGAAGCGTCTGGAGTGTGCACTCGGGTTGGCGGTACACAGGGCTGTGAAGGAGCAGAGCTGATCTGACGCAGCATTAATATCCATGATATGATAGCAGCCGCCCTGCGGTATTGCCGACGGGCAGTATCGGTGCGGCTGTTTTTTATACAGAAAGGAAAGTCATTATGAGAAGAACAAAGATAGTATGTACTCTCGGTCCTGCAACAAAGTCCGACGAGGTGCTTCGCCGTCTTATTGAAAACGGCATGAACGTAGCACGTCAGAACTTCTCCCACGGCACGCACGAGAGCCACAAGGTCACTCACGATCAGATAGTGAGGATCGCTAAGGAGATGGGCAAGCCCGTGGCAACTCTGCTTGACACAAAGGGTCCTGAGATACGTCTTAAGAAGTTTGCAGGCGGAAAAAGACCCGAGCTTGAAAACGGCAGCACTTTTACACTTACTACACGTGAGGTAGAGGGTGACGAAAAGTGTGTTTCCATAACATACAAGAATCTTGCCGATGATATAGAGGTCGGCACTAAGATACTGATAGATGACGGTAATGTTGCGCTGCGCTGCATGGATATATTAAGAAATGCGGATGGTACATCCGATATCGTTTGTACGGTAACGAGCGGAGGTGTGGTATCTGACAGAAAGGGTGTAAATATTCCCGGCGTCAAGCTGTCTATGCCATATCTCAGTGATGTGGATATCGCAGATATACGCTTTGCGGCAAGGGAGAATTTCGATTTTATCGCTGCGTCGTTTGTTACCTGTGCTGACGATGTTATCGGTGTGCGCAAGATACTTGAGGAAGAGGGAAGAGCTGATATCAGGATAATCGCCAAGATAGAAAACGGCGAGGGTGTAAAGAATATCGACAGTATCCTCCGTGTTGCGGACGGAATCATGGTCGCACGTGGCGATATGGGTGTAGAGATACCTTTTGAGGAGATACCCCAGCTTCAGAAGATGCTTATCAAGAAGGGATATAATGCAAACAAGCAGGTCATCACAGCTACACAGATGCTGGAGTCTATGATACACAATCCCCGTCCCACCCGTGCCGAAACAACTGACGTTGCAAATGCAATTTACGACGGCACTTCCGCTATAATGCTGTCAGGCGAAACGGCAGCAGGTGAGCACCCTGTTGAAGCTGTAAAGACGATGGCGCTTATTGCGGAGACCACAGAAAAGGCCATAGATTACAAGAAGCGTTTCTATAAGCAGGAGGCAAGAAGCTCCGTAAACGTGTCTACCGCCATATCTCATGCAACTGTTGCGGCGGCTATGGACCTCGGCGCAACTGCTATCCTTACCGTTACAAAGACAGGCTCTACGGCACGTATGATATCAAGATACCGTCCCGAGTGTCCCATCATCTCCTGCACCACCAGTGAAACGGCTATGCGTCAGCTGAATATGTCTTGGGGCGTTATTCCTCTCATGGCAGAGGAGATGATAACCAATACTGACGACCTTATCCATCACGCTGTACAGAAGGCATGCGAGGCAGGTCTGCTGAAAAATGGCGACCTTGTGGTCATTACGGCAGGTGTACCTCTCGGAGTATCCGGTACGACAAATCTTATGAAGGTCCATATCGTAGGCGACGTGCTGGTTACAGGCAGAGGTGTCAATACAGGTGTGGTCACATCCACCGTATGTGTATGCTCCAGTGAGGAGGAAGCGCAGGAGCGCTTTGAGGCAGGTCAGATATTGTGTATCCCCAAGACCAGCAGCGCTGTGCTGCCGCTGCTTAAATCTGCTTCGGGCATAATCACCGAGGAGGATGACCCTGATTGTCACGCAGCTATCGTCGGCATGGCACTGGATATTCCTGTTATAATCGGCGCAAAGAATGCGGCATTCATACTGAAATCCGGCACTGCTGTTACAATGGACGCAGAAAGAGGTACTGTTTCCTCAGGCGAGGGCTGATCTGAATAGAATAAATATAGCTGCCTTTGGTTTGCTCCAAAGGCAGTTTTTGTTTTCAGGAGCATCGTCTGCCACGGGAGGTATACAGCAGCATTCCGCACATTATCAAAACGCACAGTGACATTCCCGCATTTACCGAAAAGGTCTGCATTTGAACAGCAGGTGCAGCTGATGCTGAAACTGCGCCGAAGGGGATGAAGATTCCTGTGAAAGAAATAAGAGCGGACAGCGCTGCGGCAGGTATACGTGACAAAAGAAAATGCTTCATGGGGATAAGTCCTGATGTGATGGCGGATATCTGCATGATGACGCATACTCCGCCGAAGCTGAGAAGTGCGCTGCTTAGCGGAAGTGTGTACACACCGAGCGGCAGCAGCTCCTTTATGCGGCTTATTTCAAGCAGAGCAGGAAATATTACATCGGAATTTTTGTCCATAAGTACGATTCCTGACAGTGAGGAGATAAGCTGCGACACTCCTGAAATGTCAAGCATAGCTGTTATGACGGAAAAGCCTGTTATCATTGCACAGACAGTGAACATTACCTTGGCACAGGCGGTAACAGAGCCGATAAAGACATCTGCCGACAGGTCGAAGCTGTTATCTGACCGAAGCAGCGATATTTTGCTGCGGCGGCATATGAATACTGCGATGAGCATTGATGAGATAAAGCATGCGCCGAATATTACAGCGCCGATGGCAGTGCTTGAAAAGACCCTTGCTCCGACTATGCAGATTATAAATGACGGACCGCTGCCGTAGCAGCAGCACAGCAGCCGCCCTGCGTCATCCTTTGACAGTCGTTTCTCCTGAACGAGTGATGTCAGCAGCTTTGCGCCGACAGGGTATCCGCCGATATTGCTCAGAATAATTATCGCACAAAGCTCCTCATCGATCTTCAGCAGATGCGACAATGGGATGGTAACAGGCCGAAGTACCGTTACATACAATCCGCTGCTTTGCAGATATACACAAAGCACAGTGAATGCAAATAGTGATGGGATGATGATATCAAGGCAGCTGTATACAGCACTGCCTACAGCGTCTGCCACGGTGGACGGCTCGGTCAGTATGATCGCTGCTGCGCATATGGCAGCCGCTGAAAGGATATATTTCATGCAACACCTCTTAAGTTCTTTTTGCTTATACCATGTCATATTATATTCCGAAAGACATGCTTTAAGAATTTCGGAGGTGAAATGTCATGGGGATAAAAAGCAGGCTTATAAGGCTGACAGAGGTGCACGGTGAGATGCTTGTCACTCTTAGCGGCAGCAGGGAGGTCTGTGTCGAAAACTGTACGGGTATAACCTGTGCTGACGAAAACTGTGCGGTGTTATGCTCGGAGAAAGAGAGTATACGGGTCACGGGCACGGCTCTTGTGTTGGAAAGCTATGGCGCCTATGGCGTGAAGATAACGGGGAGGATACATTCCGTAACACTGGAGGATATGGAATGATGGGTAAGAACATGAATACCGCTTCCCGTGCACCGAGGGGATTATACCTCGGCACGGTGGAGATAAAGGGTATAGGCGGTTTTCAGGAGCGTTTTCTTTCGGAGATGCTGGATAAAGGTGTAAAGCTGCGCCGTGTCAGGTGTGCGGACGGCATACTGACAGCGGTGATCTCCCCTCTTTCCTACAGACTTGCAGCGGTCACTGCAAAAAAATACGGGATAAGGCTGCGTGCAGGAAAACGCAGCGGCCTTTATTTCGCAGCGCAGCGCTACAGCCGCCGTGCAGGACTTTATGCAGGCTTTATCGTGTTCTGTCTTATGCTGTCTGTAGGGCAGGCAACGGTTGCGGATATACGTATAGAGGGCGATGCGCCCACTGCGCAGGTCGTGCGGATACTCGAGGAGTGCGGAATAAAAAGAGGAGTTTCTTCTCATGGACTCGATCTTTCACAGGCAGAGCGCAGATTGCTGCTGGAGCTTGAGGACGCAGCGTGGGTGGATGTGTCGGTGGTGGGGTGCAGGGTAACTACCACGGTGCACAACGGTACAGCAATGCCTGAGATGCTGGATGATGATACCCCGTGTAATATCATTTCGACCCGTGATGCGGCGGTGGTCGAAACTGTGGTCCGCAAGGGAAAGCTGGTGACGCAGATAGGCAGCGGCGTTCAGAAGGGCGGTCTGCTTGTAAGCGGAGCGGTGGCGGACGGCGGCGAGCATGTGCTGTATCAGCATGCAAGCGCCGAGATAATAGGGGAGTTTTCCGAAACACGTGAGTTTTTTGTCCCCTATAAGGAGGTTATTCGAAAGGCTGACGGAGAAAAGACAGAATTCCGTTATCTCGTATTTATGGAGGATGTGTACCCTTTGTTTTGGGGTGAAGCCTTTGTGGAGGATGCACTGTACACCGAGCGCACAGAGATAATCGGACCTCTCGGAGCGGAATCCCCGTTCAGGATAAGGGTGGGCACCTACACAAGATACACCGAAAGGGAGATAACACGCTGCGATGATGATTGTATTGCGGAGTTCAGACGGCTCAGGTCGGATTTTGAGGAGAATTTCTATTCGGAATATGATGTCATTTCGGTAGTGGAGCGGCTGATTCCCGATGAAAAGGGGCTTCGTGTGGCTGTGGATTATACTCTCAGAGGAAACATAGCGCAGGAGCAGGCTATAGGCGTAGACCTTACCGCTTCTCAAAAGCCTTTGGCGGAGCTTCCCGAAGCTGCCACATCGTAAAAACAGCAATGCCCTGCACAGGTCATCGTCATCATGACCGTGCAGGGCATATATATTTAACCTGGGGTCAGAACTGTGGCTGAACTGACAGCAGGGTTGTTTTATGCGCCTTTCTCAAGGTTTATTCCGTCTGCTTTGGCAGCGTCGCCCTGTGCGAGGGTAACAGTGCCGCTTGTAAGGGATATCTCTACCTTATGAATATTCTCTCCGCCCATCTGACCTGATGTTCCTCTGCCGAGATTCATGAAGCTGCCCTTTGTATTGCCGATGTCGGTCTTGAGCATCCCAGATACACCGTCGAACTTTACGTCGATGCCTGCACCCGCAGGAAGCGTAGCTCCGATGTTTCCGCTGATGGCGCTGATGTTAAGGTCGCCGTTCCACTCGTCGTAATTTACGTTCACGTTACCGCTGGTCACTGCGATCTTTCCCTTGCCCACTGCACCGTTATACGTAGTGTTTCCCGAAACAGAATGGATGTTGTACTCCTCTGCCTTATAGCGGTTTATTTCAGCATTGCCCGAAACTGTGCATACGCTTATTGACTTTGCGACCATATCTGTCGGGTTGTTCAGCGAGATACTGCCCGATGCGGACTGGATCTTTATCTGCTCAAAGAAAGCGTTTATGCTGATGCTGCCTGATGCGGTGTTCAGCTCAAAGCTCTGCGCTGTTACATCGCTGATATCTGCACCGCCGCTTGTGGTGTTTACCTTAAGCTTTGTAAAGGTCTTTGCAGGTACCATTACAGTTATGGTGTAGCCCTCTGACGGCTTTGGTCCGAAGAAGCTGAAAGACATCTTCTCCTTGAATGTAAGGGTGCTTCCGTTGAGCACAGCGCAGAATTCGGGCGTATCCTTGGGATTTTCGTACTCTGCGATTATTTCAGCGTTCTCGTGCTGCCTGATGATTATCTTTGCGCCGACAGAGGACACTTCCAGGTTTTCTATGTCGTTATTGAATCTGTAGATCTGCTTTTCCATGATATTTACTCCTTTCAAGAGACAGTTGGTTGATCGTTTATATTTCAATTACCGTTTTTCCGGTAAAAATGAGCGCACCCGTGGTAGAGGGCAGACAGCTCGTCTTTTTCTGCCCCTTTATCCATATTGTTTATCCGAATGCATTTTATGCCATTATATTTTGCTTTAAGATCAGTTTATACTATTACGTTCACGTCAGTCTTTACATTGACATCGGTCTTTACTTCAACAGGCTCAGCCTGCTCGTTTTCGTATACGGAGGATTGAACTACCATTGTCGTAGCGGCTGCTTTCTCAATGGCAGGCGCTGTAGGGATCTCAGGTGCCTTCTTCTCCTTGACCTTGTCGGTGATGTTGATTCCACCTGCGGTTATATCGGTGGTGATGTTGTATTTGCCGTCACCTATGATAACGACCTCATCGTCGTTTACATCCTGCCTGATATCTCCGTATCTGACCTCGACACTGCCTGCGGTCTTGTCACAGATTATGTTTGCAGAGGAATTTTCGGGGAGTCTGATATCAACATTGCCTGCGCTGGCGTTCACGGAGATATCGCCGCTTAGCTCCTTGTAGCTTATGCTGCCGTTTCCTGCGTTCACCTCGATGAAGCCGCTTCCTGTAAGACCGAATACGTCTATGTTTCCTGCATTCATGGAGATGTCATAGCGGTCTGTGCCTGCATTATACAGTGTGCAGTTACCTGCATTGAGCTCTACGTCCAGATTCTGTGTGCGCCAGTTTTCGGGGTTTGCGAATACAAGATTACCTGCATTCAGCTCAAGCTCTGCCTTTATGAACTGTACACCGTTGATCTCGGTGGAGCCTGCGTTGACCTGTGCTTCGATGCTGTCGTACTGCTTTACAGGTACGAAAATGTTAACGCTCTTTCTGCTGAACAGTGTCTTGAAGAATGCGAAGAAGTCATTGAATTTCTTGGAGCAATCCAGCTTAAGAGTACCGTTGTCTATCCTGTATGTGACAGCATCAGTGCTGTCGTCATCGACCTGTATCACAGTGTTGGGGCTTTCCGTGGGGTAGATCTTTACGTCGATACCGTTTGATACGAGCTCGATCCTGTGGAATTCGCCTGTTACTTCAGTGACAGAGCCGCTGAGTCCGCTGTCCAGCGCTTCGTTGCTTTCGAGTCCGAGTACTGCAACGGAGATGCCGAATGCGATAAAGGAAAATATACACAGGGGGAGGAAGAATCCTATTATATGTTTCATTTCGACACCTCCTTTACAGGTCGTATATCGCCTTGATGTGGGCGATAACTATGTTTCTTATTATCTTGATGTAGCCGATGGCGATCTTCACGCCGAGTGCGCCAAGCATCACGGTAAGGCACGCAAAGCCTGTACCGAGGAATATGCGGCTCAGCAGGTGGAACATGGAGGGTACGGCGAAGGTCGTGACCGCTGCGCCGCCAAGACCTGCCACAAGTCCGAAGTAGCCTACCACAAGTCCGCCGAGTGCAGGTATCGCCCAGGTGAACACGAACAGGTCAAGACATATCCACATGATAAGTCTGCCGATGTCAGGATTAGGGGACTTGCCTTTAAGATCTGTCCATCTGAATCCCTTTCCGCTGCCCGCAGGCTCGCCGCACTGGGGAGGGATCTCCGCTACATGAGGATCCTTTGGAGCTTCGGCTCCCTGGGGAGCGGCTGCGGTATTCTGTTCGGTGTTTGTCTGTGCCTCGGGTGCAGGCTCGGATGATGTGTGCTGCGGAGTAAACTCTCTTACAGGTGCTGCGCTTGCTGCTGCCCCTACGGGAGTGCCCTGTACAGGCTGAACAGACTGATCAGACTGAACATGCTCGGAGCTTTTGCTTATATTCACCCTCGGAGCAGATACGGGAGCGCTTGACGGAGCAGGCTCTGCCGCAATATGCTCGGGAGTGTACTCCCTGATGGGAGCAGGCTGATCGGCGATTATCTCTGTGTGAGGAGCTTCTTCGATCACGGGAGCCTCAGCAGGTGCCTTTACGGAATCGGCAGGCTCGTTTCTGCCGGGCTTTGTGAGGCTTACGTGAGGTCTGCTGTCCTCTATTGCGTTTGCCACTATGCTGTTTATCCTGGAACTGTCGATGTCGATGTAGCTTCTTGCTATCTCCTTTACATCTCCTAGCTTTTCACATGTCTGCTCTTCTGTATAGCCCTGCTCGCTGCTTGCACGGAAATGCTCCTCGAAATCAGCGAATATGTCCTCGTTATTCTCAACGCCTATCCTGTGAAGCTCTGTATGGAGCTGGAACAGGAAATCTTCCTTATTCTTGGCGGTCATTGTTCATTATCCCCTTTCAGTAAATTGTTTACGCTTTCCACGAAATCAAACCATTCCTTTGATAGTCTTTCGACTTCTGTTCTGCCTTTGTCGGTTATCGTGTAGTATTTTCTCGGCGGACCTTCCTGCGATTCCACTATGTAGGAATCTATCGTGGCGGAATCCTTAAGACGTTTCATCAGTGGGTAGATCGTACCCTCTGTCACGTGCATACATGCCGAGATCTTGTTTACCAACTCATAACCATAGCAGTCACTGCTGCTTAATATCGACAAAACACAAAGCTCCAGCGTACCTCTTTTCAGCTGTGAATTCATCTGAACCTCCGTACTATTTTTGTTTTCAAGGTATTTTGTGTTACAAGGTAGTGCGTTTTAAAAAAATAGAACTTTTACACTGCATCTGTGTGTCGTCCCTCATGCTATTATTTTAGCACAAGGTATTTTGTTTTGCAAGGTACTGTGTGAACAAAAATAGCACTAGATATAAAGTTTTTATTGTGCACACTGCACAATTGTAATTCTATTGCTTCAAAAAAGGCCGCTTTATGGAGTGTTTTTCAGTAAAATCACTTGTAATGAACAGGCTTTTGTGGTACAATTATAGTGTGTTTCTATATTTTAATAAGTAATAACTGATATATATTTATCCGGAAGGAGAGCTGTGTATTACTGTCTTGCAGCCGTGCACAGCGGCAAATGATGAAGAAATGGTTATCAAATGACTGCGCTGTGCAGTGCACAGAGATGAAAGAGCAGTTCGGAGATTTTCTTGGCGAGCTTCTTTCACGCAGGGGCGTACATACATTGGAGCGTGCAAGGGAGTTCTTTGCAACAAGCGAGCTATCCGATCCTTTTCTTATGAGGGATATGGAGCAGGCTGTGGAGATCATCCGCTCTGCGCTGGACGAGGGTAAGAAGATCACGGTATTCGGCGATTATGACTGCGACGGAGTAACTGCTACGGTAATGCTGTACGGATATCTGGAAGCCATGGGTGCGGAGGTGGATTACTATATTCCTGACCGCTCCGAGGGCTA
>JAGAKC010000160.1 GCA_017848155.1 Oscillospiraceae bacterium
GCAAGCTCCATCATCTGCATCTGGAACGAGCCGTCGCCGCACACTGCGACTACCTCTTTCTGAGGTGCGGCAGCCTTTGCGCCGATCGCCGCAGGTATGGAATATCCCATCGTGCCCATACCGCCCGATGTAAGGAAGCGGCCGCCGTTGAAGGTGATGTTCGCCGCCGTCCATATCTGGTTCTGACCAACGTCAGCCACCACCACCGAATCGTCGGGCAGGCAGCTGTCAAGTATCTTTATAAATTGCTTGGGATTAACGTATCCCTCCGCCGCAGGCAGCGCCTCTGCGCTCTGCCTGTTTGCGTCAAGCTCCGCCTTCCACTCATCGTGGCAGCCGATACCGCCCGCAGCCTCGATAAGCTGACCCAGCACCGCCGTAAGATCGCCCACCACGGGTATGTCAACGGCAAGGTTCTTTCCTATCTCCGCAGGGTCGATGTCGATATGTATCACCGTAAGATCGTCACGCTGCTTCATGGCGGAGATGGCTCTGTCGCCGACCCTCGCACCAAGCAGCACCAGCGTGTCACAGTTGTTCACCGCATAGTTTGCCGAGCGGCAGCCGTGCATTCCCAGCATGCCGTAATACAGCGCATCGTCAGTGGGCATAGCGCCAAGTCCCATCATCGTGGACACCACTGGTATATCTGTGAGCCGCACGAGCTCCTGCATCAGCCTTACGCCGTCGCCCGTGAAAAGTCCGCCGCCTGCGCATATCAGCGGCTTCTTCGCCTCTGAAAGAGCGGTGATGACGCGCTTTATCTGCTGACCGTTTCCGACGCTGCTGGGGCGGTAGCTGCGTATGCTGACCGTTTCGGGATAGGAGAAATCTATCTCCGCCTTCTGCACGTCAAACGGTATGTCGATAAGCACAGGACCACGCCTGCCGCTTCCTGCTATGTAAAAAGCCTCCCTGAACACCCTTGCGGTGTCCTCGGGGCGCTTAAGCAGGTAGCTGTGCTTTACGAAAGGCTCCGCCGAGCCTGTAATGTCAGCCTCCTGAAACACGTCACGGCCTATCTGGTCGGTATTTACCTGACCCGTGATAACCACCATGGGAATGCTGTCCATGTACGCCGTGGCGATAGCCGTGATGAGATTCAGCGCACCGGGGCCCGATGTTGCCACCGCAACGGCAGGCTTTCCCGTTATCCTCGCATAGCCGCTTGCGGCGTGACCTGCGTTCACCTCATGACGGACAAGGACATGCTTTATATCAGTATCATATAATTCATCATAAAAAGGACAGATAGCGGCACCCGGATATCCGAAAACAGTGGTGACTCCCTCTGCTTTAAGACATTCCGTCATCGCCCTCGCAACTGTCATACGTGCGGGATCACTCAACGCACCGCACCTCCCGAAAAAAAATACCACAGCCAAAAGCTGTACCTTGTAATTATAACAGACATGACAGCGCTTGTCAAGCCATTTTACAGGTTTTCCGCCACACTTTTTCAGACTTCGGATGTCTTTAAAAAAGATTTGTACAACAATTTGAGCAGCGTATAAAATATCCTTGACAAAGCATGATAGGATATGGTATTATATATAAAGTGTGCCGATGTTAAATCTTTGACACACAACTACGGAACATAGTTCCCCGAAAGGAGATTTTTCTGTGCTTGAATTACAGGATCTGGTATGGAAGCTGCCGAACGGCGAGCCTATCATAAACGGCATAAGCTACAAGGCTTCCAGCAAGCTTATAGTAATAACAGGCCCGAACGGCGGCGGCAAGACCACACTTGCAAAGCTGATAGCGGGCGTTGAAGCTCCCGTATCGGGCAGGATACTGCTTGACGGTGAGGATATCACTGACCTCAACATAACCGACCGTGCAAAAAAGGGAGTTGCATACGCATTCCAGCAGCCCGTGCGCTTCAAGGGACTTACGGTGCGTGACCTGCTGCTGCTTGCCGCAGGCGAGAACATGAAGGAAACATCGCTGTGCGAGCTTCTCGGAAAGGTGGGACTCTGCGCAGAGGAGTACATCGACCGTGAGATGAGCACCGCACTGTCGGGCGGCGAGGCAAAGCGTATCGAGATAGCCACGGTGCTTGCGAGAAAGGCAAGGCTGTCGGTATTCGACGAGCCAGAGGCAGGCATCGACCTGTGGAGCTTCTCACGGCTCGTGGAAACATTCCAGGACATCAGAAACAACACCGAGGGCACGCTTGTGGTGATATCCCATCAGGAGCGCATCCTCTCCATCGCAGACGAGATAATCGTCGTTGCAAACGGAAAGATAAGGACGGCAGGACCTCGTGAGGAGATACTTCCTGCGCTGCTCAAGGGCGAGTATACCTGCTCCTGCCCCAGAAGGAACGGAGGTGTATGTCAGTAATGAGCGATATCATGAACATGGATTTCAACAGCATCACGGGCGACCTGCTGAAGGTCATATCCGACTATGACGGGGTGGAATTCAAGGGCGCATACAATATCCGTGAGGACAGCCAGTGCGCAGGCAGAAAGTCCTCCGAAAACGTATCCATCGAGCCGAAAACGGACGCTCCCGGCATCGTGATAACCGTAAAGCCGGGCACGAAGGGAGAAACTGTATTCATCCCCGCATGCGTTACCCACAGCGACGTGGACGACCTTGTATACAACGATTTCCACATCGGCGAGGGCGCTGACATCGTCATCGTTGCAGGCTGCGGCGTGCACAACGACGGCGAGGAGCAGGCTCGTCACAACGGCATACACCGCTTCTTCCTCGGAAAGAACAGCACGGTGGTGTACAAGGAAAAGCACGTGGGCACGGGCACAGGCACGGGCTTAAAGAAGATAGACCCCGTGACCGACTGCTATCTTGAGGAAGGCTCAAGGCTGGAGATGGACACGATACAGCTCGGCGGAGTTGACCGCTCCACAAGAAACACCAGCGCAGTGCTCGCAAAGGACGCAAAGCTCATCGTGCGTGAGCGTATCATGACCGACAACGCCGAGGTAGCCATAACCAATTTCAAGGTAAAGCTGGACGGCGAGGATTCGGGTGCGGACCTTGTTTCACGCTCCGTTGCGAAGGGAAATTCCCATCAGGAATTCTACTCCGTCGTAGAGGGCAACAACCGCTGCACGGGTCACTCTGCGTGTGATGCGATAATAGCTGACAACGGCACGGTCGACGCACAGCCTGCGCTGAATGCGTCGCATGTGGACGCAGCGCTGATACACGAGGCTGCAATCGGAAAGATAGCAGGCGAGCAGCTCATGAAGCTGCGCACCCTCGGTCTTACGGAAGAGGAAGCAGAAGCGAAGATAATCGAAGGCTTCCTTAAGTAAGGATATAATAAACGCAAGCGTTTATCATATCCTTATTTCAATGTCCTCGCAGATTCGCAAATCGAAGATTTGCTCCCTGCGTATCGGACGATCATACCATGCCCCTGCGGTCATGGTATTCATGGTATGATAAATAAATAAAAAAATGCACCTCGGGGTATTGCCTCGGGGTGCATTTGTTATCAGGTCAGCACATCACGCAGCCTTTTATAAGCTCCGTCCCAGTCTGCGGAGGGGTCGTCCAGCACCACGCTCCTCACTGAAAGCTGCGACAAAACAGCCAGCTCACGGCGCTGCCGCTCCTCAAGGCAGGCTATGTAGCCGTCAAAGCCGACTGCGCCGACGCTCCTGCCATAAGCGCCGCTCACGTGGTAATCTATTACCGCATCCAGCCAGCCCTCACGCTCCGCAGCCGCCTTTTTTACGGCAGCGGCGATATCCTCTGTCCTCAGATATATGACCAGCGGCGACAGCGGCTCTGTCATCTCCGCTATCTCCGAGATGTACTGAAAGGACTGCTGCTGTGAAAAGCCGAAGCGCATCATAGTTTCGCACATGGGATTCTGTAACAGCACACAGTTGAACACATACACTGC
>JAGAKC010000161.1 GCA_017848155.1 Oscillospiraceae bacterium
CGGACGCTTGCCTGATTATAGATAGGCTGATGTATCAGGTTATCTCCTGCGCATAATATGTTCACGGAAGCGGTGGTCGGCTGCGGCTCGGGAGCCTCTGTGCTCTCCTCGGGGGGAGCTTCTGTGGTACTGGCAGTACTCGTAGTGGTCGCTGTAGTCGTGACCGTGGTAACGGCTGTGGTAGTTGTGGCAGATGTGGCAGTGGTCTGCACCACGGGAGTATCTATTGGTGCGGTGTTTTCGGCAGCGCAGCCCGTCAGTATAGCTGCGGCGAGTATGATCGAAAGAAATCTCTTATGCATAAAATCTCCTATCAGTACAGCAAAAATGTCAGGAAAGACTGAAACTGCAAGGGTGCTGTCAAACTAAAAATAATTATAGCACTAGTATCGGAACCTTGTCAAGTCACGGCATTTCATTTGTTCATATAATTGTGAAATATGCACATCACCGATGGGCAGGGAGATGGCATATTGTAAGTCTGTCCACTTGACAAAATACCGTGGGATATCCTATAATTAAAGTATATTTTTACAGTACAGAGGTGATATTATTGGCAGAAAAGATGAACGACGGGAATATCCACGCAGGTCACAGAAAACGCATGTGGAAAAGGTTCATGGAGAACGGTATCGCAAGCTTCAGCGAGCACGAGGTGATAGAGATGCTGCTTTATGCCTGCTATCCCAGGCGCAATACCAATGATATCGCACACGAGCTGCTGCGGCGCTTCGGAAGCATAAAGGGAGTCATAGATGCGGATTATGACGATCTGTGCAGCGTTGACAATGTGGGGGATTCGGCCGCGGCGTTCATATGCTTTCTTCGGCAGTTTGCGGTGGCTTATGCGGAGGATGCGCTGGGCGGAATATTGCTGCGCACATCAGAGGATGCACGGGTATTCTGTTCGGAGCTGATGCGTGAGTGTACGGCGGAGATGGCGTATGTGCTGTATCTGGATCATTCTATGGCGCTTTCAGGGACGCAGAAGCTGTCAAAGGGCAACGACAATCATGTGGAGTTCGATATTAAGGCGATAGCCACGAGGGCTATCAAAGGCAGCACACCAAACGTGGTGCTTGCGCATAATCACCCGAACGGAGTTGTGATGCCCACGTCAAGGGACGTGGCTACGACAAGGCGGATAGCCATGGCACTGCGCAATGTGGGAGTGGAGCTTCTGGATCACATCGTGGTGGCGGAGGGCGACGGGTATTCGATGCGCACGGCAGGACTTCTGCCCGATATCTGGATGTAAAACGAGGTAACGAGGTTAAGAGATGGATAGATTTGAGCTTCATTCGGAATATGCGCCGACAGGCGACCAGCCACAGGCGATAGCTGCTCTTTCAGAGGGCATACTCCGTGGCGACAAGGAGCAGACGCTTCTCGGTGTCACAGGCTCGGGCAAGACCTTTACGATGGCGAATATCATCGCAAACGTGAACAAGCCGACGCTGGTGCTTGCCCACAACAAGACGCTTGCGGCGCAGCTGTGCAGCGAATTCCGTGAGTTCTTCCCGAACAATGCGGTGGAGTATTTCGTGTCCTATTATGACTACTACCAGCCCGAGGCGTATATCCCCTCGACTGATGCGTACATTGAAAAGGACAGTGCGATAAACGACGAGATAGACAGGCTTCGTCACTCGGCGACGGCGGCGCTTGCGGAGCGCAGGGACGTCATCATCGTCGCCAGCGTGAGCTGTATCTACTCTCTCGGCTCGCCCGAGGACTACCGTTCAAATACACTGTCCATAAGACAGGGTCAGGAGATAGACCGTGACGAGGTGATACGCCGACTTGTGGACATGCAGTACGAGCGCAACGAGATAGCCTTTCAGCGCAACCGTTTCCGTGTAAAGGGCGACGTGGTGGAGATATTCCCCGCAGGAGCGACCAACGAAACGGCGGTGCGAGTGGAGTTCTTCGGCGACGAGATAGACCGCATAAGCGAGTTCGACGTGGTGACGGGCGGCGTGAAGTCGACGCTGGTGCATGCGATGATATTTCCTGCGTCCCACTACATCGTCGGCAGGGACAATCTGCGCCGTGCGCTGGAGGACATAACCGCCGAGATGGAGGAGCGTGTACGCTTCTTCACCGAGAACAACAAGCTGA
>JAGAKC010000018.1 GCA_017848155.1 Oscillospiraceae bacterium
GCAGCCTGAACTTGACCGTGTCAATGCAGCGGCGGAAATAACCCGGATTAAGTCTATGCTTGCAGCTACCGATTACATTGCGGCTAAGATAGCCGAGGGTGCGTCTGACCGCGATGAATATGAGGAGGAGCTGACGCAGAGGGCGGCTTGGCGTGCGAGAATAAACGAGCTTGCTGAACTGGAGGTGCACAATGGCTGAGTATGCAGGAATAGATATAAGCAAGTGGCAGTATCCCGTGGATTATGATGCGCTTAAGAACGGCAGGATCCTCGGCAATAAGATCAAGTTCGTTATGATACGCATATCATACGGCACATCCCTCGACATTCATGCGCTGGAGCATATCAGGGGCTGTCTTAAGGCGGGACTTTATGTTGGTCTTTATTTATATAGTATTGCCAAAAATGCGGCGCAGGCTCGTGCGGAAGCAGAATGGCTGCTTGCGACCATAAAGGCAAATAAGCTCGACGGGAAGATATCCTATCCTATAGCCTACGACCTCGAAGAGGAATGGCAGATAAAGCTGGGCAAGACTGTCTGCACAGCAATGTGCAAGGCTTTTATGGATGTCATCGCCGCAGCGAACTATCAGCCTATGCTGTACACTAATGTAAACTGGATATGCTGCCATCTTAATTACGATCAGCTGCGCAGCTATCCGCTGTGGCTTGCGGCGTACATTTCGGAGGATAAGATACGTAATAAGTACGGCATCAATAATCAGGTCATGTGGCAGCACTCTGTCGCAGGTCATCGCTATTACGACACTCTCAGGGTGGGAGCTGTTCCGGGAGTGATCGGGCAGTGCGACTGTAATGTTGCGTATGAGGGACTTGCGGCTAATATCCGTAAGGCTGGGCGCAACAAGCTCAAGGCGGACGAAAAGATCAGGATAACGGCAGCAAAGACCGTCAGCAGAAATGAGTTCTCCGACACATGCAGGGCGCTCGCTTCGGACGGCTTTACGATAATCGATTCGGAGGTGATAAAATGAAAAGAAAACTGACATCACGTAAGCTGTGGATGGCTGTTGCAGGCTTTGTGGCTGGTCTTATCGTTGCATTCGGCGGCAAGGCTGCTACTGCTGAAACTGTCAGCGGATGCATAATGGCAGGCGCTTCAGTGGTGGGCTACATAGTCGGCGAGGGTCTTACCGATGCGGCTCACAAGGACAGCTCCGATGAGGAGTAAGGCAAAAAAAGGGGAGCTTCGTGCTCCCCTTGATTCTATTTTACGGAGGTATTACTATGAATAGTCCGATCACACGCATAGGTGGCAAGAAGCTGCTCCGCAGGCAGATATGTGACAGATTTCCACCGCCTGAACACTATGACCGATATATCGAGGTGTTTGGCGGTGCAGGCTGGGTGCTTTTCCACAAGGACAGGCATGCCAAGCTGGAGGTCTACAACGATGCGGACGGGCAGCTCGTCAATCTTATGCGCTGTATAAAGTACCATGCAGCAGAGCTTCAGCGTGAACTGGACGGGTACTGCAATTCACGGGAATTCTTTCAGGATGCACTTGCACAGAGCGACTGTCGGGGTCTGACAGATATCCAGCGAGCGGCAAGATATTTCCTTTGCATGAAGATATCGTTCGGAGCAGACGGACGTACATATGGATGCAGCGGCAAGAACCTTGAAAACTCCATCAATTATCTGACCGATGTTCAGAAACGGCTCATGTCGTCATCAGTTGTGATCGAGAATAAGGATTTTGAGAATCTTATAAAAGTATACGATCGTCCGACGGCGCTTTTCTACTGCGATCCGCCCTATCACTCCACCGAAAAATACTATGATGTGCAATTCGGCGAGGCTGACCATATCAGGCTGCGTGATACTCTTGCCGCTATTAAGGGCAAGTTTATACTGTCTTACAACGACGACAGCTTCATAAGGGAGCTGTACAGTGACTTCAAGACAGAGGCTGTGGAACGTGGTAATAATCTCTCCAGCGGCAGCTTCAAGGAGCTGATCATTACCAACTATTAATACTGTATTCGGCTTATTTTTTTTATGACGTAAATAACGGATTTTGTTATACTACCACATAAACAAAATAACTCGGAGGTATTTATGATCAGCATAAAGCTGCGCTCGCTTCTGGAGCGTAAGAACATATCACAGGCGGAGCTTGCAAGGCTGACAGGTATTCGTCCGTCAACCATCTGCGACCTTTGCAACAACAATTCGGAGTTTATTAAGCTGGACTTTTTAAACCGTATTTTAAAGGCTTTAAAATGTGATTTAAGCGATGTTTTAGAACACAGGGACGATTGATCATCGTTATCAGCTGTTTTTGTTAGGATTGCACAAAAAATTCTAAAACGGTTTTCGGAGATCGAAAAGTTTTCAACTTTTTCTCGAAAATATGAATCATTTCGTGCTCTGAAGCGCTCTATTTGGCTTTATAATGCGATTTATCCAACAAATGAAAATCCGCAGGTCGATTCTTTTCAACCTGCGGATTTTTGCGTTTTGTGTGTCATTTTTTTGCGTTTTGCGTGGCAGGCTACAGAAATCAAGAGGAATTGTGCACAGATATGTGTTGTACGGAAAATCGAGTGAGGTGTGACACTTGTTTTCGTGATAAATTTCATATTTAGTAAGCTGCATTTTCATTTCTCCTCTCAAAAGA
>JAGAKC010000162.1 GCA_017848155.1 Oscillospiraceae bacterium
GGCAGCTTCTTTTGCTGCCATTTCTTGTTCAATCTTCTTGGCAATTGCCTGCGACCACAGCCGCTGAACTGTGCCCTCAAAGAGTTTACGGTCTGCTGCTTTCTGTTCGGGCGTGCGGTTTGCATAGAAATCATCGTGGATTCTGCCTACACATCCGTTAGATAAATGGAACTCTGCTACTACTGCCATAATAACACCTCCTGATAATGTGTATGATGTTGGGGATTGTACAGTTTACTGGTTTTTACGCTATCTGCCGTTTTAGCCTTGCCACATACCATTCGAGCTGCCTCTTCCGCTGCTCGTAATCGGGAACGGCAAGCAGCAGTCCGATATCAACCTTCTGAAGCTTGTCCATAAGCTCTATCTGCTCAGCAGAAAGAAATGGTCTAATGCTCTCGCCCTTTGCGATACCGTGTGCCTGTCTGAACTGTTTCGCCGACATTCCTGTGACAATGCGGTTTATCATATCGCATTCGTTGCTGAAATGATAAGGCTTGGGGTTATCGTGTATCAGCTTGATGTTCTCGGTCAGCAGGGGAAACTCCTTGCGGGCAGTAACGAGTGTGTTGATGAACTTCTCCATCTCGTTGAAACGCTTTATGTACAGCTCTTTGAATTTCATAGCCTTTGCGCCTGTATACCCCATAACAAGAAGAGTAAATCCATCACGGGTCATTTCGTAGCAAGGGGACATTCTACCTGTGCTATCCTTATACTTACTGGGTGCAAAGTTTCCTCGCGAAAATTCTTCGCTCAACCCAGATTTGGGGGCAGTGATTTTTGCAATATCACGCAAAACGTGATCATGCCTTTTTTCAAAGAACTTCGCCACGAACAAGGAATTGACCCTTGCCGTGTCCTTAGCGTCTGCGAACACTCCTAAAGTGTCCATGGGGATTAATTGTTTCATGGGACCTCCTTATAACTGATTTTCGCATTCGACACACCATAATGAGCCTTAGCCAGCCCTCTGAGAGCCGCAACCCCCTTAGGATTATACCTGAACGATGGCACTTCCTTTTTGCTGTACGGAGATTTATCCATAGCCATAATTCCGTATTCCTCTGTTTTGAGGTTATGCTGATTTGCAAGCTTTCCGAGCATAGCGGCTGTAACATTTACACCGAACTCCTTTGTAAGTTCTGCGGCTATCTCGCCTGCCTGTTTCAGAACACCACATTCAGGGAGAAATGCTCCCATGTCCTTGCCTGTAGCTTCCTCAATAGCCTTTGCAATGAATGTCTGCTGTGCAATAGGCGACAGGTCTTTCAGGTGCGGATGCTCAAGCAGCATTTTCATACGGCGATTTTCGGCGTTCATACGCATAGCGTAGGCTCTATTCAGAGCAGCTTCAGCTTTCATTTCGATGAGCTTATCCGTCTTGATAGCAGTGACCTCGCCCGAACGGAGCGACTTCAGCAGCTTTCGTACCCATGCACGGAACTGCTTTGCCTTTTCGGTCTTGGCAAGCATTGTGACCTCGTAGATGCCGTCCTCTGTGAAAACACGGGTGTTATACTGCTTGCCGTCAGTGCTAACCAATTTGGTTACTACTGAAAATTCTGCTCCCTTAAGATAAGGATTACGTGATACAATCTTATTAATTGCGATAATGGGTTCTGAATACCCAAGGCATTCACCGAGCTGTCCTGCGGTCATGTACATCTCTTTGTTGTCCGAGTAGATGTCGCACTCGATTTCTCCGAAACGGTCGGATTTGATTAGGGTAAAGTTGTTCATGATTTTTCTCCTTAATAATTATGTTGCTGGTACACTTAAAGCGTAATCTTACGGTAAAAAAATAAGGTCGTCATATTTAATCCCGTAAGTTTCTGTAATTTTGGGAATGCGCCTAGCGGAGGGAAAGCATTTTCCTGTTTCCCATTTAGAAAGCATGCTAACGCTTACACCAATTAACTTTGCAGCTTTCTTCTGGCTGAGTTTTTTGTTTACTCTTGCTGCCTTTAATGTTATCGCCATATTATCACCTCCTTGTTACGCTTTTGGCGTAATCCTATATTATCACACTTTTAGCGTAATGTCAAGTACTTTTTTCAAAAAAATATTGACTTTTTTACATTTTTGGTGTAAAATAATCTTAGAAAGGAAGTGATTATATGTCAGACATCGGTAACAAGGAGATATTCGCTAAAAATCTTTCTTTTTATATGGATAAGAAAAAAGTTGATAGATACCAATTATGTGATGATTTAGATTTTAAGTATTCTACATTATGTGAATGGCTTTCTGCTAAGAAATATCCAAGAATTGATAAAATCGAAAAGCTTGCTAATTATTTTGATATTCCAAAATCATCACTAATTGAGGAGCATTCTACTACAGTCGAAAACTCTGCAGTTGATGATGTTGATATCAGGCGAATCCAAAGAGCAAAGATGAATATGCAGGAAGATGTATGGGAAAGGTTTATGACAATTGCTAAGGCTAGTTTCCCTGACTATTTTTCTGATGACTATGTTGATGAAGATACAGATGAATGATTATCTTACCAAATCAGATATTAAGCGCGTTGTTATAGACACATTAAAGCACTACAAATCTACACAACATATTTTTGTACATAATTCACAAATCGAGTTTTAGCGTGTTGACTTTTACGCATTCTGGGTATAATATAATACTGAAAGGAAGTGTTGTTATGTTTGATAATAGATTGACATTATTAAGAGAAGAAATGAATTTGTCGAAAAAAGAAATGGCAGAAAAATTAAATCTGCCATATACAACATATTGTAATTATGAAAATGATGAAAGAGAACCTAATTCGGAAACGTTAATTAATATCGCACAAGCATGTGATGTATCTGTTGATTATTTGTTGGGACTTACACCTATCAGACATAAGGAAAATGAAATTCTTTGTGAATTATTAGGGTTAAGTGAAATTTCTGTTGAAAACCTAAAAAAATATGCGAGTATGTATCACAAAGCAAAACAAAAGGATTCATACAGTTATATGGAAGCATTGGATTATTTATTATCAAGTGAGCATTTTGAGAATTTTCTCTTGAGTTTGTCTGCATATTATGAAATAATAAAATATGATAGATTTGTCGGTATTGACGATGACAAAGAGCGCAACAAAATCAATATGGAATTGAACGAAAAAGTAATACCTTTTTTAGATAAGATCCACCTTGTTGCCGCTGGTAAATATGATATTGCAAGGTTACGTTTGGAAGAGAGTATTCAATGCTTTAGATACATCTTTAATAAAGAGCTGTTGAATCAGATTGAAGAAGATGAGAAAAGTGTTTGACAGTTTTAGTGATAAACAGAAAGGAGCTGTCTATGCCAAAAGAATATGCCATCTATCTCCGCAAATCCCGAGCTGATCGTGAAGCAGAGCAGCGGGGCGAGGGCGAAACTCTCGCAAGGCATGAACAGACCTGTCTCGAAGTAGCAAAGAAGCAGGGTCTGCCTATTACGAAGATATATAAAGAGGTCGTATCCGGCGAAAGCATAGAGGCTCGTCCGCAGGTGCAGGAGCTGCTTTCTGCTGTGGAGCAGGGAAGATATGCAGGCGTGATAGTGATGGAGGTCGAGCGACTTGCCCGTGGTGATACCGTAGATCAAGGCATAGTTGCACGAGCGTTCTCCACATCCCATACCAAGATAATCACACCCATCAAGACCTACGATCCCGACAACGAATTCGACGAGGAATATTTCGAGTTTGGCTTGTTCATGAGCCGCAGGGAGTATAAGGTCATCAACCGCCGCATTCAGCGTGGCCGTGTTGCATCGGTGAAAGAGGGGCGCTTCATCGGCTCTACGCCGCCTTATGGCTATGACAAGGTGAAGATACCCAAGGATAAGGGGTACACCCTTGCACCTAACGAGGATGAGGCTCCTGTGGTGCAGCGTATCTACAATATGTACAATAGCGGCATAGGCATGATATCTATTGCCAATGCTCTTGATGCCGACGGCATAAAGCCTCGTAATCGTGACTACTGGAGCAGAAGCACCATTAGCGATATACTGCGGAATCCTGTGTATACGGGCAAGATACGCTGGTCGTATCGTCCGTATGTGAAGCAGTCCTCAGGCGGCAAGATCAGCAAGACACGCACAAAGAACGATGAGTGTATAATGGTCATGGGACTACATGAGGCTCTTATATCGGATGAACTGTATGAGGCTGTGCAGGACCGTCTGAAACGCCTGAAAAAAGCTCCTGTGAAAGCAAATGCAACATTGCAGAACCCGCTTACGGGACTGGTGTTCTGTGCGAAATGCGGAGCAGCAATGACCCGTATCGGGAAAGGCACCCGTAACGAACATACCATGCTGCGTTGTTCCGACCGCCGTTGTGATACCGTATCAGCAAGGCTTGAACTGGTAGAACACAGCACACTTGAGATACTTGCAGGATGGCTGAAGAGCTACAAGTTGAAGCTGAAAGCGGAGTTCCCGACCGTGATAGGCTTCGGAATACATGAACGAGCCTTGAATAACGTCAAGTCTGAACTAGAAAAAATAGAAAGGCAGATAGAGCAGACGTTTGACCTGCTGGAGCAGCAGGTGTATGATGTTCCGACATTCCATCAGCGTAATCAGTTGCTTGCGGCAAAAAGAGAAGATTTTATCACGGAGATAGAGCGGCTGGAGGAGGAAATAGAAAAAGCCCGCCGTAGTCGGCAGGCGTACAAATATATTATTCCAAGGATGCAAAAGGTGCTTGATGTGTACGACACACTCGAGAGTGCTGAGGCAAAGAATGAGATGCTCAAGACCGTTATCGACCGCATCACGTACAGCAAGGACACTCCGAACCGTAAAGGGCAGGGGGGAGAGGCGACTTTCTCTCTTGATGTAATGCCTCGTCTTGAAAAATAACATGTATCTTTAATGGGGCTACACCTACGGACCGCCGCTTGCCGTATCTCCTATAAACGAGGTGCGCAGGGTGCTGGATTATGCGGTGACGGAGATACCACGTGAAAAGATACTTATGGGCATGCCGAATTACGGTTACGACTGGACGCTTCCGTACATGAGGGGCACGGCGGCACGCAGCGTCGGACTTACCGAGGCGACCGAGCTTGCGCAGCGTTACGGCTCGGAGATACGCTTTGACGAAGCGTCACAGACCCCCTATTTCAACTACACCACCGCAGACGGCGAGCGGCATGTGGTGTGGTTTGACGACCCGAAAAGCATACTCGCAAAGCTGCGGCTTATTGAGGAGTATGGAATCGCAGGCGCAAGCTGGTGGACAGTAAACCGCTGCTACGTACCCGCATGGCTGATAACGCAGGAGCTGTTTGACATAAACAAGATATGATACAAAAATATCTCCCGTCGATAAGACGGGAGATATCTGTTTAATATGTTAATATGCGTAATACACGTAGCCGTTTGCTATACCGAGCATCGGACTTGTGCCGACTGTTGTGCCGTCGGAGAGCTTTCCCGATCTCTCGGGGAATTTGTTAGTATAGCCGCTCATGAAGTCGTTCACATCGGGGAGCCTGCTTTTTTCGACATTCAGCTTTTCCGTAAACGTCACACCTGTTACCTTGCCCTGGGTCACCCATACTTCTATGTATCCGTTTTTAAGGTCTAAAAAGGAATCCGCAACATAGCAGAGATAGTATCTGTCCCTGTCCGCACAGGAGCCGCCCGAAGCGTCGCAGTACCTGCCCCAGTGGTCGTTTCCGTCATACCAGTCATTACCGCCGTCAGGTGTGTACACGGAATAGCTGTCATAATAGGCTACATGATCGGAGTCCGCATTCAATATCTCCCACTTTCCGCCGTTTACCATGATCTCCACTTTGACGGTAGGCTTGCTGATAAAGCTGCATCTTGCTGCGTCCATTTTTGTAAGGAACTCTGTTGTCCTGTACTTTATTTGTGCCGCTGTGCTGTTTGCCGAGGTTATGCGTGAGTCCTCTGCATAACCGGTCATAGTCGGTATGAATGTGGATGAAAGCAGCGCCGAGATAAGGTATGCGTCACAGCCTGTGCACATAAGGCAGCATATCGCAGCCATGACCGCTGCTGCGGCTTTTTTTATCGTCCTGAGCTTCATATATATTACCTCCGTTGTTGTTTACTGTACTGATTATATCACCTTTGCCTGATGTTGTCAAGAAAAGGTCGGTACAGGATGCGTACCGACCTTACGTCATATTCTCTTTATAAGGAAGTCAAGGATATCAGCCTTTACCTCGTCACGGACAAGCTCATTCACAAGCTCGTGCCGTGCTTCACGGTATATCCTAAGCGTCACGTCGCAGCCACGGCTCCTGTAAAGCTCCGCAGCACGTCTTACACCGCTGCCGTAGCCGCCCACAGGGTCCATTCCGCCCGACATGAACAGCATCGGTACATCTGTGCGTGTGTTAGCTATCACAAGGTCGCTGTTTGACGTGACCATTGCGTTTACAAGGTCACGGTAGCCTGCCACGGTAAAGGTGAATGCGCATTTCGGGTCGGCACGGAATTTGTCAACCTCCTTGTCGTCACGGGTAAGCCAGTCGCTCGGCGTGCGGTAGTTTTCCGTGCGCAGGTTGAACACCTTCAGCGCAAGCGTCTTTCCGAAATAGTACTTCCACCTGTCACCCTTGAGCCTTGTCATATGGTGCAGATGCCGCTGCAGCAGTGCACCTCCCGCAAGCGGTCCGCCGCTGCCCAGCAGTATCATGGCATTCCAGCGGTCCTCGGGGTATTTTGAGAAATATATACGTGCGAGAAAGCTGCCCATGCTGTGTCCGACAAGGAAATGCGGTATGTCGGGAAATGCGTGCTCCATCACCTTTTTCATA
>JAGAKC010000163.1 GCA_017848155.1 Oscillospiraceae bacterium
CGGTACACTACAGAAGCCAGCTCAACTACACTCTGGAGGTCATCGAGAGCTGCAAGGCTGCGCTCCAGCGTATGTATACCTGCCGTGATACCATGAAGCGTGCTCTGGAGAGCGCTGTTGACGGCGAAGCAGGTGCAGCTGCTCTTGCAGACGTCAAGGAAGCACGTGAGCAGTTCATAAAGGTAATGGACGACGACTTCAACACCGCAGACGGAATCTCCGTTATTTTTGAGCTTGTACGCAAGATAAATACCGCAATTTCCTCGGGAAATGCAACAAAAGGCGATATAAAAGCATATCAGGATGAGTTTACAGCATTGACAAATGTGCTCGGTCTGCTGTATAATAATAAAGATGAGGAGATACCTCAGGAGATCACTGACCTCATCGAGCAGCGCAAGGCTGCAAGAAAGGCAAAGGATTTCGCTCTCGCAGACTCCATCCGTGACAGGATCACAGCTATGGGTTATATCGTGGAGGAGACCCGTCAGGGCACTATCGTTAAAAAGGCATGACAGGATAAGCACAGCTATCCGATGGTATACAAAAGAAAGGACATTTGATTTGAAAAAGTTTCTGGCAGCAGCGCTTGCTGCAATATCACTTTCACTGACAGGCTGTTCGTTCGGCGGTCAGAATACTCCCACCTACAACGTAATGAACGAGTATGATTTCAAGGAAATGGAGCTTATCCAGCTTGAACCGCCCAAGGACGGAGATACTATCGCTGTCTTTGATACTTCAATGGGCGAGATTCGCATGGTACTCTATCCCGAGTACTGCCCCAATACTGTTGCAGCATTCATCGAGAAGGCAAACGCAGGCGAATACAACAATATTGATGTCTACGGCATCATGGGCGATCAGTATTTTCTTTCGGGCGGTAAGAAAAGCGAGGACGGCACCTACACGGGACGTGAAAACGACGACGAGCTTATTGACAATGAGTGCAATGTAAACCTCTGGCCGTTCAAGGGCGCTATAATGTCGTTCTCCGAAAAGCCCGGATTCAGTGACTCTCGCTGGTTCATATGCAACACCGAAAAAGAGGCTCTGACCGAGGACGCAATACAGGAGCTTAAGGACTCCGCAGCCAAAAGAGAGGATGAGGTGGAGCGTGAAAAGCTCATAAACCTGTTCGACAAGTTCATTGAAGTAGGCGGTCTTTTTGGTGCGGCAGGAACCTACACCGTATTCGGACAGACCTATGAGGGTCTTGATGTTATCGAAAAGATCTGTGCCGTGCCTGTGGACGAGCTGAATGCTCCCAAGCAGCAGGTCACTATAAACTCTGTTACCATTTCCGAATACACAGCAGAATGACCGAAAGGATATTATAATGAAGATCAGGAATACACTGGCTGCGGTGATCGCAGCATGCTGTCTGCTGACAGTCGGATGCTCCTCAAAGGAAGCTGACGAAAGCAGCAATAATAGTTCCTCTGCCGTTGCAGATGAAAACAGCTCGGCGGAAGATAACTCCTCCATAGTCGATTCCTCCGAAATAGGAAAGAGCGGCGACGGAAACCTTAATTTCGAGCTTAAGGCAGGCGACACGATAGCTGAATTCAACATCGAGGGCTACGGCACGATAAAGGCAAAGCTCTTCCCCGAGATCGCACCTAAGGGAGTTGACAACTTTATAAAGCTCGCTGAACAGGGCTACTACAACGGAAAGACCATCCACCGTGTAATGGCTGATTTCATGCTTCAGGGCGGCTCACTCAACGGCGACGGTACAGGCGGCGAGGCTGCTGACGGCGGTGATTTCGGAGTTGAACCTAACTACAACGCACGTCATTTCTACGGTGCACTCTGCTATGCCAACGCAGCAGGCAGAAACACCACACAGTTCTACATCGTAAACAACAAGAAGCCGCAGGACTTCACACAGCTCCCCCCTGCTAATATAAGAGCTTCCGCAGATTCCTACAAGCCTTACAGGGACGCATATGCCGAGGGCTCCTTCGAGTACCAGTACTACGACAATATGGTCACCTACTACAGCAATCTTGCCGAAATGATAGAGAATGCGCTTGACGGCACTGAAGATAAGTACAAGGCTGAGGGCGGCACACCTACTCTTGACGGCGGATATACCGTTTTCGGTCAGGTGTACGAGGGCCTTGACGTTATCGACGCTATCTCCGCATGCGAGGTCGAAGCAAGGGGCAATGAGCTTTCAAAGCCCGTGGACACTATAACCATAACATCGGTAACCATCAGCGAATACGCAGGGTGACATCATCACCGAAAGGAGTATACCAATGAAACTTGGAAGAATCATTCTGAGCGCTATAATTGCAGCAGGCTGTATGCTCGGTGCTGCAGGCTGTAACGGCGCACCTAAGTCATCTGTGGGAAATATAGAGGAGCTGAACATAGTTGACGGCGACAAGATAGCCGAGATCACTATCGAAGGCTACGGCACGATGAAGGCGAAGCTCTTCCCCGACCTTGCTCCCAAGGGCGTTGAGAATTTTATCATGCTGGCTGAGCAGGGTTACTACGACGGACTTAAGATACACCGTGTAATGAGCGATGGATTTATTCAGGGCGGCTCTTTAAACGGTGACGGAACGGGCGGAAAGGCACTTGTCGACGCAAGCGGTATTTTTGACATCGAGACCAGCCCAAAGGCACGTCACATATACGGTGCACTCAGCTATTCAAATGAGAACGGAAGCAATGCTACACAGTTCTTCATCGTAAACAGCAAGACTCCGCAGGACCTCAGCCAGTACGACGCAGAAAAGATCAAGACCGCTTCTGCCGCTCATGCAGAGCTTAAGGCAGCAGAAACAGAGGGTTCGGTGATCTATAATGAGCACGCTTTCCTTGAAAAGTACTTTACAAATCTTTCCACGATGATCTCCGAGGCTGATGAAGCTACCATAGCAAAGTACAAAGAAGTAGGCGGCATGGCAATGCTGGACGGCGGCTACACCGTATTTGGTCAGGTGTATGAGGGTCTGGACGTTCTGGACGCTATCTCCGGTGTCGAGACCGATACAAACGCTATGGGCGAAAAGTCCAAGCCTACAACGGACATCGTTATCTCCAAGGTGGAGATAATCACCTACAAGGCTCCCACCACCGCAGAAGCAACAGGTGAAGCCGACTCGCCGAAGGACGATAAGGAATCCGCTGCTGAAAGCAATAATTCGTCAGACAGCAAGGACTCATCGACCGAAAGCAACAGCACAACAGATGCACTTGATACTGTTGAAACATCTGAAAAAGCCGAATAAACAAA
>JAGAKC010000164.1 GCA_017848155.1 Oscillospiraceae bacterium
GCCTGTTGCTGACACAGTGATCAAAAAATAATCATTATGCTATTGTCGATATGCGCAAATACGATTGTTCCACATGGAACATTTCAATGTATTATGTCGAAAATTGTTCCATGTGGAACAATTTTCTCAAAACCCCTTTTATTTTATATCAAAGTGTGATATACTATAATATATGATAAAAAAAGGGGGAAGAACATTGGGAATTGTATTAGGTGTTGTGAACCAAAAGGGCGGTGTAGGTAAGACTACCACATCCGTTAATATTGCAGCAGGTCTTGGGGCGCTCGGGAGAAAGGTACTTATTATTGATTTTGACCCTCAGGGAAACGCTACAACAGGCTTTGGAGTCAAGAAAAGGACGCTCGAAAACACTACATATGAAGTAATAATGGGGGAAAGTCGTCCACAGGAAGCTATCATTCCTACAAAATACAAGAATGTAAAGATCATGCCTGCGACAAATCAGCTTTGTGAGGCAGAATTGCAGCTTGCAGAAGTGGAACAGAGAAATCACCAGTTAAGAAAGGTGATACTCCAGGTGCGTGATGACTACGATATCATTATTGTTGATTGTCTGCCCTCACTTGGAATACTCGCAATAAATGCACTTGTCGCATGCGACAGAATAATCGTCCCCATGGTGTGCGAACCGTTTGCTTTGGAAGGACTTGCACAGCTTATGCAGACAGTAAAAAAGGTAAAGCGTGCAGCTAATAAAGACCTTCAGCTTATGGGTATAGTTTTTACTATGCTGGATAAACGTCTGCTTGCAAGCAATGAGATAATGCGTGATATAAAAAGAACATTCCCCTCAGACGTGATATTCAAAACGGAGATTCCGAGAAACGTGCGCATAACAGAAGCTCAGAGCCACGGCGAGCCCATAATATACTATGATAAAAATTCAAAGGGCGGCGATGCATATAAACGTCTGTCTAAAGAAATAAATGAAAAATGCCGCGAAATGGAGAAGAATAATGGCTAAAAAACGCATAAACAGCAATTTCAGCAGCATATTTGATGATAACAGTCTTGTCGAGGAGGCTGATAATCTCAGCACGCTTCGTGTGTCTGAGATCGAACCTAACAAAGCGCAGCCGAGAAAGAACTTTGACAAAGAAGCGCTTGAACAGCTTGCATCCTCAATAAGAGAGAATGGTGTTTTGCAGCCGCTTATTGTACGTCCACTTGCAACTGGAAATTATCAGATAATAGCCGGTGAAAGACGATGGCGAGCATCAAAGATTGCGGGACTGTCAGAGGTGCCTGTTGTTGTACGTGATGATCTTACCGATGAACAGGTAATGCAGATCGCACTTATCGAAAACCTGCAGCGTGAAAATCTGAATCCTATCGAGGAAGCCATGGGATATAAGGAGCTGATCGATAATTACAACATGACTCAGGATCAGCTTGCAAAAACGCTTGGCAAGGCAAGATCGTCTATCGCAAACAGCCTTGGACTTCTTACTCTTCCGAAAAGCGTAAAGGATCTTCTCGCTGATGGTGAGCTGTCAGCAGGACACTGCAAGGCGCTCAAAGCAATAAAGGACCCTGCTCTTATGACCGAGATCGCGTTCAGGGCGGCTGATGGTGAGCTTTCAGTACGCAGCATAGAAGCTATTGCAAAGCGAGAGGCAAAAAAGGACGAAGAGAAGCAGGAGATAAAACCTAAGCTTGCTTATTATACCGAGGTGGAGCTTAGTCTTGCTGAGCTGCTTTGTACCAAGGTAAAGATAATAGAAGGAAAGAAAACAAATACTCTCCAGATAAGCTTTGATGACAAGGAGCAGCTGGAAGGCATAATGAAAGAGCTTACAAAGTAACGCTTTATTCAGGCTGATGACCTGTTAAATAACAGAAAATAAAGGAAGGCAAAGAACATGATCGACATTAAATTTTTAAGAGAAAACCCTGATGTAGTAAAGGAAAACATCAAGAAGAAGTTTCAGGATAACAAGCTCCCGCTTGTTGATGAAGTGATCGAGCTTGATGCAGAATACCGCAAGGCGCTTCAGCGTAAAGAGTCCCTTCAGGCAGACAAGAATAAGGTGTCCAAAGAGATCGGCGGCTTTATGGCTAAAGGTATGAAGGATGAAGCAGATGCTGCAAAGGCAAAGGTAAAGGAGTATTCCGAGGAGCTTGCACAGCTTGATAAGACAGTGCCCGAAATGGCAGAGCGCATCAAAACGATAATGATGACCATTCCAAATATCA
>JAGAKC010000165.1 GCA_017848155.1 Oscillospiraceae bacterium
CCCTGCGGAGCGAGCATAAAGGACAGGCGTGGAAACGACCTGCCCGTGCTGTGCGGCGGAAACTACGTGGAGCTGCTCAATCCCGACCTGCTCATCATGAGCGACAGGCAGCAGGCGCTGTCGAAGTTCGATTTTGCGCTGCTGAAATTCACCGACGAAGCCGCCGTGAAGCCTGTACTGGACATGTACCTCGGCGACAGAAAGCCCTCGGGCAGCCTTACGAGAGGACTATACTTCCGTGGGGCGGAATAGTGAATAAAGAATAATGAATATTGAATAATTGCGGTGTCCGCTGTGCGGACGTATTGAAAAACGGCGCTGCCGTAACGGTGCATGTATTGCGTCCATTATTCTTCGTTATTCAATGATTCTTTTTTTCTGTTATGATAATGTAACAAAAAAATTTCTCAATGAAGAAAATTTTGATGTAAATAATATATTGCCCTCTGTGCAAAATAGTGGTATAATTAATTGGATAGACTATAATGACCATAATTATATAAGGAGATAGAGAAGTATGTTCGGAATCAGCAAGGATATCGGTATCGACCTCGGTACCGCAAACACTCTGGTATACATGAGGGGCAAGGGCATCATCATCCGTGAGCCGTCTGTTGTCGCAGTCGACAAGAAGCTCCAGTGTGTGCGCTACGTAGGTCAGGAGGCTAAGGACGTTATCGGCCGTACCCCCGGCTCCATCGTGGCTGTTCGTCCCCTTAAGGACGGCGTTATCGCCGACTTCGACATGACCTCCAGCATGCTGGAGCAGTTCATCAAGAAGGCTCTCAAGGGCAGGGGCAAGGCTCGTGTCATCATCTGCATCCCCTCGGGCGTTACCGAGGTCGAGCGCCGTGCCGTTAAGGAGGCTGCCCAGAACGCAGGTGCAAAGCGTGTTTCCATCATCGAGGAGCCTATGGCTGCTGCGATCGGTGCAGGTCTGCCCGTAGCCGAGCCTATCGGCAGCATGATCGTTGACATCGGCGGCGGCACCAGCGAGGTGGCTATCATCTCCCTCGGCGGTATCGTAACTGCACGCTCCGAGAGAGTTGCGGGCGACGATTTCGACGCTGCGATCATAAACTACATCAAGAAGAAGTACAATCTGCTCATCGGTGAGAGAACTGCCGAGAACATAAAGACAGGCATCGGCTCCGCATACAAGACCTGCGAGAACGAGCCTGTAATGGACATCAAGGGCAGAAACCTGCTGAACGGTCTGCCCGAGAACATAACTGTCACCAGCGAGGAGATACGTGAAGCTATCTCCGAGCCTCTTGCGCATGTTATCGAGGCTATCAAGACAACTCTTGAAAAGACTCCCCCCGAGCTTGCTGCGGATATCATCGAGAGCGGTATCATGCTCGCAGGCGGCGGTGCGCTGCTGAGAGGTCTTGACATGCTCATCCACGAGGAAACAGGCATGCCTGTAAAGATCGCAGAGCGTCCCCTTGACTGCGTTGCAGACGGCACGGGCAAGGTGCTTGAGAACATCGACAAGCTTGAGGATGTTCTCAGCGAGGACGATAATATGTATTGATTCTGATAAAATATGCGGCAGTGTATATCCATATACACTGCTTTGCGTGTTTTTCGGACAGGCGGCATTATTTCCGATTTCTGACAGGAGAGAGTAATGAAAGAGTTTTTTCACAGCATAGGATTTAAGATTCTCATAGGAATTGCGGCTCTCCTGCTGGGTCTTATGACCTACGTGGCGGTATCGGGAGGGTTTGCGACGCTCCCCGAAAGGCTGATATCCACTGTCACATATCCGTTCGTGACGGCGGCTAATGCCATCTCCGAGGGCGTGGGCGGATTCTTTGACAAGCTGGTGAACGCTGATTCCTACAAGGCGCAGAATGACGAGCTTCGTGCAAAGCTCAGCGAGATGTACGCAAGCACCATGGACTACGAGCAGCTTAAGGAGGAGAACACGCTCCTGCGTGAGATGCTGGGTCTTAAGGAGGAGAACAAGACGTTCAGGTTTTCCAATCCCTGCGATGTTGTGGCGAGAAATGCGAACGACATCTACGGCGGCTTCACCATCAACCGTGGCAGCAACGACGGCATATCGCTGTACGACCCTGTCGTTACCTCTGTGGGACTTGTGGGCAGGGTATCCGAGATAGCGCCGAATTACTCACGTGTCACCAGCCTGCTTTCGCCGCAGGTGAGCGTCGGCGTATTCACGATGCGCACCCGTGCTACGGGCGTTATCGAGAACGACCTGACCAATGCGCAGAAGGGTCTGTGCCTTATGAGCAACATCCTTAAGGATGCGGATATCGAGGTTGGCGACGTGGTGGCGACCTCGGGCAACAGCGGACTTTTCCCCGAGGGAGTTATCGTCGGCACAGTGAAGGAGGTCTATGACGACCCGAACGGGCTTTCAAAGCACGCACTGATAGAGCCGATGGAGGATTGCTTTGATGTCACCGCTGTGTTTGCGGTGGTGGATTTTGACGGAAAGGGTCTGTCCTTTGACACGGACACACAATAAACTGTTCTAAGGGTAGGATATGAAGAAAATCGTTTCCAGGAGCAAGGCGCGGTCGCGCAGGATGATGCTGCGTGGGTTTCTGCGTTGGCTTCTTTATGCGACAGCCTTGCTTTTCTTTTATTTATGGTCGGTGGATCCTCTTATAAAGGGGTTCTGTCCGCTGCTGCTGATACCGCTTGCGACGGCAGCTTCGATGTACGAATCGGAGCTTGCGGCAGGCATCTTCGGCACGGTATGCGGTCTTATGCTGGACATGGCGAGCGGTACTATCGTCGGATTTTCGGCGCTGTGGCTGCTGGTGTGCTGTCCGCTGATATCGCTGCTTTCGCAGTTCTGGATAAAGGTGAATGCGTTCAGCCATTTCGTGCTGAATTTCGCAGTCAGCCTTCTGATGGGTGCGCTTGATTTCCTGTTTCTCCACTGGGTGTGGGAGGGCTCGGAATCGGGCATATCCTTTGTGCGCTCGGTGCTGCCTGCGTATCTCGGGGCAGTTGCTGCGGCGCTGCCCGTGTACTTCCTTGTGCGGATGATATCTGTGAAGCTCCGCCCGAAGGAGCAGCGCCGTCTAGAGGAGTCCGCACAGACAGCGGAGGAATCTGCCGACGTCGTGAGGGAGTAAGGGAGTGACGGTGTGAAGTATTTCGGAGGCGATACGGGTGAGAAGCACGCACAGCTGTCGAAGCTGATACGCCGACCCGTCATGCGCTGCTGCACCTTAACGATCGTGCGAGGATAAAGCGTCAGCTTACCGGAAAAAAGAGCTTTTACAGGAGCTGACTTAACATATACGGAGGGAAAATGTCAAAGATATCTGCGTTTCTGCGGTCCGCATTTCTTGCGGCTATAGTCATAGTTGCGTCGTTCATGTGCGGACTAAGGCTTTTGCAGATACAGATCGCCGACGGCGAGATGTACCTTGCGCTGACACGGCAGACCTACACCGCCGAGCAGCCGATAGAGGCTGCCCGTGGAAAGATCGCCGACTGCAACGGAAATATACTTAACACGAATGAGATAAGCTACAGCGTTGACCTGCAGATGTCATCGCTCGTGGGCGGCACGGAGAACGAGGTCATCTACCGTGTGCTGAACGTGCTTTTAAAGAACGGCGAGGAGTGGAACGAGTCCCTGCCGATAACAAAGACTGCGCCGTATAAGTTCTTAAGCGGCAAGGACGCACAGATCGACAACATGCGCAAGGAGCTTGGACTTGGTGTGTACGCAACGGTGGAGAACTGCATGGCGGCGCTTTACAGCAAGTATGAGATATCCGACCGCTATGACGAGCAGATGCGCCGCTACATCGCAGGAGTGCGGTACGAGATGCAGATAAAGGACTTCTCCTACGAGAACAAATACGTGCTTGCAAAGGGCATATCCGAGGACACCGTGGTGGAGCTGAAGGAGCTTTCCAGCCTGCTTGGCGGTGTGGACATCACAGAGGACTGGAGCAGGGTGTACCTTGACGGCGACCTTGCGCCGCATATCCGTGGCACGGTGGGAGCTATCTCGGCGGAGGAGTACACCGAGCTTAAGAGCAAGGGCTACACCATGAACGATATCCTCGGCATATCGGGAGCGGAGCTGTCGCTGGAGGAAACGCTCCGTGGCGAGCGTGGCACACGTGCCATCACGAGAAGCTCCGACGGCACGGAGCTTGAGGATAAGATAATCACTCAGCCTGAAGCAGGCAACAGCGTCATGCTGACGATAGACGCAAATTTCCAGAGAAATCTCCAGAATATAATGTCGCACTACGTGAACTTCATGCACTCTCCGCACTACACGCAGGACACACGAGGCAAGG
>JAGAKC010000166.1 GCA_017848155.1 Oscillospiraceae bacterium
CCCGAAATGAATTTCTTTCCGTAGCAATCCTTTATATAATCGAAAAGCCGCTGAGTATTAGGTGTGGGAGCGTCTGTCACGAGCCTTGCAGGGTCGGAGCGCCTGCTGTCAAGGGTGCGGAGAAGCTCATCAATATCTGTTCTGTAGTTGGTGGATGTGTTCGATGTGTTCATAGTATCACCTCGGTCGGTCTGCATACCTGTCAAGTATACACTATCGTCAGATAAAAAGCAATACCCTTGCAGCACATTTGTTATATTTACCAACTTACAGGCAGTGATACCGCAGTGAAATGTGATTTTACACCACACAACACCGCTTTCTTATCCCCTGACCGACAATAACACTATTTATTCTGTGCAAAGGTTGCATTATTTATAAAAAATTTTTTTGTAAAATATTTGTTTTTTACATAGGTATCGGGCGACTTGTGCCGCCCGATCATAGTATCATTACTTTACCGCAGGCAGGATAGCGCCGTATCTTATCCTGATGTCAGGCAGCTTTGTAATGGTGGTGTAGTAGTTCGTCTGCCAGTCGTCGCCCTGAGAGGGATCGTTCTCGCCGCTTGCGGGAGGTGCGAATATCTTGAGCGTCATGTCCGCAGCACCGTCAAGAGGCTTCTCAAAGAAAGCAGACATAAGATCGATGGTCTTTGCCTCGGGGCTCTTGTAGAACCACTTGCCGTTAAGCTCCATCATGAGGTTCAGCGGCTCGTCAAAGGTAAGCTCGCAGAATGTGGGATTCTGCTCGAAGTGCAGAGGGATAGCAAGACCTGTGCTGTCCTCGCTGCCGCCCCAGCGGAGCTTTGCGGGAAGAGCTATCTCCTCCTCGCCCTGCTTCATGGAGGGGTAGAAATACTCGTCGTGGATTATCTCCTTGTATGTCTGCATTGCAGGCTGCTCGATGCCCACGTCAGCATTGTTGGGGTCCTCTATCTCAAGACCCAGTCTGCCACGGTCACGGAACTGATAGAAAGTAAAGCCGTTGAACCAGCCCTGCTCCTCGTCGTTCTTGAGCAGATCGCAGAACTCCTTTATCATGTCGGCCTGCTCGTAAGGACCTGTTACGTCGCCGTCAGCGTTGAACTCGGACATTACCATAGGCTTCTTTACGCCGCCGCAAAGCTCTCTGTAGCGCTTCTCGGACAGCTTTGTAAGATTGTATGTATCAGCCACCCTGCTTCTGCCGAAGCTGTTTCCGCCGACCTCTGCCACGTCATAGGGCCAGCCCCAGTGCAGCGCCATGTACTTGTCAACAGACCAGATGTCGGTAGCACGTACTGCGTCGGCAAACTCCTTCTCCATCTCGATCTCTCCGCCCTTTTCGGGGTGCTCCACACCGCCGATGCAAAGTACGGTCTGAACATTGGGAGCTTCCTTCTTTATAATGTTGTGGAAACGCACATAGAAATCAGCGATCTCCTGATATGTGGCACGCTGTGTGAAGCTGAACCAGTTTCCTGTAGCCTCGTGGTTGATGCGCAGCTGCATCCTGCCGTAGGTGCGCAGCTCCTGTGCGATCTTTATAAGGTAGTCATCAGTAAGGTTAGGGTCAACGGTGATGGTGAGGATAACATCCTGACCGTGACGGCGCACATCTCTCATGCAGGTGAAAGGCTCGTCCTCTGTGGTGCCGCCGATACCGCCCTTGTAGGTGAAATAGTCGTCATAGGGGTAGTCCCACTGGAAGGATACCTCCTGGTCTGCGAAGGCGTCACGTGCTCTTGCAGGCCATGTCTTGTCAAGGGGATAGTAGCAGTACATAAGGCTCACCGCACGGTGAGGTCTGCCAAGCTTGTGCAGGATATAATCCTGGTTTACGTACTCTCCGCGCTCGCTTCCGTCGCCGAGGTCCACCGCACACTTTGCGGGACCCATTTCAATAGAATAGATCTTGTGTTCCATATCGTTTCTCCTTGATAAAATCAGTATTCATGGCAGGGACAGCTCCTTCCCGCCACAGCTTACAAACAGTATAGCATATTTTGAAAACGTTTTCAAGGGGTTTTTGTAAAAAATGTAATCGTTTTTAGGATTTCTTTTCCCGTCAGAATATATAGTTTGTGAAAATATTAATTATACAAACACTACAAATTCTATTGACAATGATGGGTATTCCATGGTATAATAACACAAATATATCAATGATGTGTAATAATGACACAGACAACATGTAAGCATTATTACAAAACAGGAGCATGAATGGTCAGGGCAGTTATTTTTGACATGGACGGACTTATACTGGATACGGAAAAGCACCTTGTACGTTTCTGGTGCGAAGCGGCGAATGAGTTCGGATTTCCCATGAAAAGAGAGCATGCGCTGCATATACGCAGCCTTGCAAGGAAATTCGCCATACCCTATCTGCAGGGGGTATTCGGCGAGGATTTCGATTATGTAAAGATACGCACACGCCGTATGGAGCTTATGTCGCAGGAGCTTTCACGCACAGGACTTGAGCTTAAACGTGGAGTAAAGGAGCTGCTGAAGTACCTTAACGAAAACGGCATACCTGCCGCAGTGGCTACGGCGACCGATCACGAGCGTACAAAGGACTACCTGACACGGATGGGCATATTCGGCTGCTTTGACAGGATAGTCTGCGCCACGATGGTGGAGAGCGGAAAGCCGAAGCCTGATATCTATCTTTATGCGGCGCAGCAGCTGGGACTTCCGCCATGCGAATGTATGGCGCTGGAGGACTCGCCGAACGGAGTGCGTTCAGCTGCCGCAGCAGGCTGCATCACCGTAATGGTACCC
>JAGAKC010000167.1 GCA_017848155.1 Oscillospiraceae bacterium
GTATACAATGGATAGGTGTGCGTTCCTGCTTTATGGGGGAGCTGCCCTGACCTATGTGAGGTAAGATGTGAAGATAAGACCTTTTCTTGCGGCGGTGCTTATGCTGCTCTGCACGGGCTGCTCTGCGGGACTTTCCGTGGAGAATCTGCTGGCAGCGCCTAAGCTGGACGCACAGCAGAATGAGATATATCAGGCGCTCATCAGCAGCAGCGGCTCTGCGGTGAAGCTGAAATACCCGAAGGGCGGCGACCATCGCTCCGCCTTCGTTATAAAGGACATCGACGGCGAGCCTACCGACGAGGCGCTCGTTTTCTACGAGTCGGAATCGGTGCAGTCGGGCGAGGCTGCATTAAGGCTGAAGGTGCTTGACCAGTATGACGGAAGCTGGCAGGCGGTGTATGACCTTGCCTGCATCGGCAGCGAGGTGGAGAGCATCGCCTTTACCACCCTCGGCGAGGGCGGCAGCACGGACATCATCGTGCGCTTTTCGATGCTGAATCAGACCGAGCAGGCTTTCAGCGTGATGAGCTATGCGGACGGTATCATGACCGAGCTTTACGCTGCGTCCTACTCCTGCCTTGAGGTATTCGACCTTAACGGCGACAGCTTCAACGAGCTGCTTACGGTATCGGCGGACAAGTCCACGGGAATATCCACGGCGCTCATGCTGGGACGTACCGAAAAGGGTCTTGAAAAGCTCAGCGAAACGCAGCTTGCGGGCACTCATGCCGAGATAGTGAATACCACAAAGGGCATGATATCGGAAGATGTACCGGCGCTTTTCGTGGACTATTCGAGGGGACAGGGGCAGTATGGCACGGATGTCATCTACTGCTTCGGAAACAGGCTGATATGCCCCGACAGCATCGGCGAGAATGCCGACAGCAGCATCGTTTCCCGTTTCACGAACGACTACATGACCGACATCTTCAGCACCGACATAGACGGCGACGGCTTTGTCGAGATACCAAGCACCACGCCGCTTCCCGGCTACGAGGTGCTGACCCGTCCCGAGCAGCTTTGTGCGGTGCAGTGGTATACGATACAGGACAACAACTTCATCCTGGAGCACTACGTCTGCTACAGCAGCAAGTTCAATTTCGTGCTGCTTTTCCCCAACCGCTGGCGGGGAGTGGTGTCCGCCGTGCCGAATCTCCAGGCGAATGAGATAATATTCATCGGCTATAACTCCGCAACGGGTCTTGAGGTGAACGACGCAACAGAGCTGATGCGCATAAGGATAGTCGACAAGAACGACGTCGAACAGATGAAGGACGCCGCAGGCATGACAAAGATAGGCGAAACGGAGGAGGCGGTGTACTGCTACTCCGTAACGAACGGCTACAAGACGGGAAAGCTCGCCCTGACAGACAGCGAGCTTCAGAACAGCTTTATCGTGTTCTGATGAGTTGATGAGTTGAAAGGAAAAAAACATGATGAAAAGAATTCTTGTTTGCGAGGACGAGGAAGCTATCCGTGACTTCGTCGTGATAAATCTCAGGCGCTCGGGCTATGACGTGGTGGACGTTTCCTGCGGCGAGGACGCTGTGGCTGTCTACCGTCAGCAGGAGGGGCGCTTCGATGTGGCGCTGCTGGACATCATGATGCCCGGCATGGACGGCTTTTCGCTGTGCAAATGGATAAGGGAGCAAAGCTCCACCATCGGCATAATCATGCTGTCCGCAAAAAGTCAGGAGATGGACAAGGTCAACTGCCTTATGATAGGTGCGGACGACTATGTCACAAAGCCGTTTTCTCCCAGCGAGCTTGTTGCGAGAGTGGACGCCATCTACCGCCGTGTCAGCGTCAACCGTCCCCAGCAGGAGGAGGTCGCAAACATCGTTTCGGGTCCCTTTACGCTGGACTATCAGAGCAGGACGGTGAGCAAGAACGGCGAGCTTATCGAGCTTACACAGGTGGAGTACCACATCATGGAGTACCTCATGAAGAACAGCAACACCGCCCTCGACCGAAAGACGATACTGCGCCATATCTGGGGCGATGCGTACTTCGGCGACGAC
>JAGAKC010000168.1 GCA_017848155.1 Oscillospiraceae bacterium
AGAGTTCGTTCGCATCACGGGTGCAGGTCTTAAGGAGTCCCACCCCCACGATATCTATATCACCAAGGAAGCTCCCAACTACTCCGCAAGCATCTGATAATTACAACTCAAAATACGAAAACCTCCCTAAAGGGAGGTTTTTTTATGTATCTATTAATTTGTTTGTTTTGCAACTTTCCTAATCGGGACAACTATTGCACCACATACAATTGCAGCAACAATTGCTTCACAAATAGAGTTGAGCCAACCCCATGCGACAAGGAATGTTACAAGGTCAGAACTTATTCCTACATCAGCACCTGTACCTGCCTGCTCAATAATACTCTGCGATATATCAGCATTACCACCAAAGACTAGGAATATAGTTCCCAAAACAAGCACCGAATGAATCAGCGAGCTAACCGCCGCAACGATAGCACCAAATGCAATTGTTTTTGGTTTTGACACTGACTTGTTCTTAGAAAATATTTTAATCAGCAGCTCAAATAACACAGCAGCTACAACAGGGAAAACCATTCTTGGAACAATGCATATTACTAAACTCCATATATTTCCGTTTGGCATAAACGGAGAGAAGCAAAATGCATATAACGGATTGGGTGGCATGAATGTCCAAATAATTAATGAAAAGACGCCCATAATTGTACCCATATAAAGAGCTGCCATTTTTCCTAGTGTCATTGCAACTATCAACGCTGGAATATGCGCAAGCGTAGCTACAATACCTGGACCTATTGGCAACGAGCCTAGTGGTGTGAAGCAAAATATTGCTTCGATTGCGGTAAAAACCGCAAGCTGTACCATAAAAAGTACCTTTTTGTTCTTCATAAGAACTCCTTTGCTGGCATTCAGGTCCATTACCCTGATATGCCGCGGGTTTATATATTTACGGAAATACTTCCGCAGACCCCAGATATAAAACTGCCTGTATAATTCAGGATATCTTTACTTTGCGTTTTTCTTGTAGATATCCAGCAGACCTGTCATGATAAGGCTCTTGTCAAGGATAAAGTCAGACTTGCACAGCGGCTTTATCGCAGAGGAAAAACCTCCTGTTGCGATAACGGTGCACTTCTCACCCATCTCCTTTTCAAAATGCTCTATCATACCGTCCACCATAAAAGCCGTGCCGTAAAGCAGACCCGACCTCATGCAGTCGATGGTATTCGTGCCGATAACGCTTTTCAGCGGAGGCTCGCTGCTGATACCGATAAGCGGCAGGCATGCCGTGCGGCTCGCCAGCGCCTCAATGGATATCTTTACACCGGGCGCTATGATACCGCCGATAAACGCACCCGTCTTGTCCACAGCAAGTATCTTTGTCGCCGTGCCAAGGTCGATAACTATAGCAGGAAGAGGATAATGCTCCTTCGCACCCACCGCCACAGCTGCCATGTCCGCGCCAAGAGAAGCAGGCTCGTCTATCTTTATGTTGAGCCCTGTCTTAAGACCGGGACCAACCGTCATGACCTTACAGCCGCACACCTTTTCAACAGCCTCTTTCAGCTGCCCCGTTACAGGCGGCACTACAGATGAGATTATCGCACCCTTGATCTCCCTGCCGTCATGTCCGTACAGACGCAGGATATCGCTGAGCGTGATGGCATACTGATCCGCCATGCGATAACGGTCGGTATCTATCCTTGATTCAAAAATGAGCTTGTCGTCGTCATCAAATCCGCCTATGCAGGTATTTGTGTTGCCGACATCTATCGTGAGTATCATTTTATTCTCCTTGTGGTTAGTGTTTTTTGATGTATGTTTCGAGTAGTTGCACTATTTCGGCGCATTCTGTGCGCTCCTCTTCGGTCAACTGACTGGTGTTTTTGGCGCTGCTCTCACTTAGATAAAGCGCCGAATATCCCATCAGATTTACTGCATCAGGGTCAGCTCCGTTTCTAAGTAGTATCTCTGCAGAAACCGCATCGCAGTTCTCTATTGCAAGTATCAGATAAGGGTGATCTCTGTCTGCGTTCACATGAGCATTTGGATCTCCGCCGTAATTGATTATAAGCTGAAGTATCTCAGGTCGTTCAAAGTCAATGGCGCATTGTATCGGCGAATTGACATGACCGAAACGCAAATTGGGGTCAGCTCCGTATTGCAGAAGAAGCTCGGCTAATTCGTAATTTCCGTTTTTTGTAGCGTAATAAAGCGGTGTTGCGCTTAGGAGGTCAAGCTCGTTCCGTCCATTGCTCCAATCGTTGCAATCGGGGTGAACTCCATCTTCCAGAAGCTCTTTTGCCCTTTCATAGTTGTCGTTCTCGACGACCTTCCATAGACAATTTGTTTCCATTCGGGCACGGTCTATCTGTGAACTGATCTGATCAAAAACCAGAATGGCGCAGATAGAGAGCGGTATGCTGATAAGTCCGATACCGACATAGAAAGATGGGCGTTTTGGGTTGGTGTGCGGTACAGTATTCTGATCGTTGGCGGTGGTACTGCTGCGTTTTGCGCCTTGTGCGATAAGAATAACGCCAACAATAAACAACACAGCCATAACTGTGACAAATATCATGACAACTAAAGCAAGACGCTCCCAGCCCATGCTATTCACCTCCGCAGAATCAGTTCATGTACTCTCCACTGTATTCAAGCAGGGTAACGCTCTCAACGCCATCGATGGCATTGAAGCGGCTGATATAGCTCGTGTCGTTGTTCTTTATCTTCACTTCAACAGTGATCTCTACGCTGTTGCCTGTCTGTGTCTTGTTCTTGAGCTTGTACTTGATAGCGCCGAGGACACCGTTTACGTTTACCTCGTTTTCAGCTGTGTAGCGCACGATAAGCAGGTAGCTCTTGCGCTCCTTCTTGAAGATGGTGAGCAGTATGTAGATGACCGCAATTGCAACAGTACCGATAACAGCTACCCAGTAAAGCTGAGCTCCTGCGGTGATGCCTGCCGCAATTCCCCAGAAAAGGAAGCCGATGTCCAGCGGGTCTTTTACCGCCGCACGGAAACGGACGATAGACAACGCACCGACCATACCGAGGGACAGTACGACGTTTGCACTGATGGTCATGATGATGAACGCCGTTACGACCGTCGTCAGAAGAAGCAGGATGTTGAAATTGTCGCTGTAAACGACGCCTCTGTAGAAGAATCTGTATACAAGATAGATTATTGCGCCGCAGACGGTAGCCGCAAGAAGCGTTATTAATATAGTAGGAACAGAAAGATTTGCAAACTGCTCCGATACGTCAAAGCTGTCGCCGAATACTGCCATTGCGTCAGTAAGCTTGGAGCCGCTCATAAGATTTTGTGATATCATTTTTTCCTCCGATCAGTTTTTCCGAATATTACAGCAGCGACTCGCGCGCCCTGCATTTTACCTGTTGAAAGCCGTCACAGCATATTATGTACTTTGAGACCGACTGCCGTGGTGCGTTTATGCCCTGCAGCACAGCCTGTATGCTTGACGGAAGATAATTGTCATACTTTATCTCAAGTATGATCTCCTTGTCATAGATACGAGAATACTGCGCATTTTCCGCAAACATATCATCTGTATTATAGCAAGTTGAAAGCTTTTTGTCAAATGTTACACGGACATTTCCGTAGGGATATACAAGAGCCTCTCTTACATAATCGACGATGACCCTTGGCTTCAGCATCGCCACAAGATTTGAACGGTAGTATTCCCCGAAAACATTCTCATAGCTGTCATATCCGCTCATAAATGAACAATCGCCCTTAAGCAGCGCCCTGTACTGTTCGTCAGTAAGCCGCGCAGACAGCTTCGAAACATAGCTGTCGTCCTTGTGCTTTGCCTCCAGCATTATGCGTGACGGATCAAGATTATAGCTGCGGATACGGAACTTTCGTCTTGTGGAAAGTCCGCCCACCTTGTCATTATAGCCCGTACCATACATATCGTCAAAATAAAGGCTGGTCACACGATATTCTCCGTTCACGCTA
>JAGAKC010000169.1 GCA_017848155.1 Oscillospiraceae bacterium
AGGATATCCGCTTCTGTCCGCACGGCAGACCTGTTTGCACGCAGATAACAAAACGGCAGATAGAAAAATATTTCAGCAGGATAGTGTGATCTTAATGAAGCTTATTGATATTACAAAAGAAAACTATGTACAGGTGGCGATGCTTACCACAAATGATGACCTTAAGCCCACTGTCCTTGAAAGATATGTTACTTCAAATGCATTCTCTATGGCGCAGTCAAAGTATTCGGAAAAATGGATAACTAAGGCTGTTGAGAATGATGGAAACATCATCGGCTTTGCAATGTACGGACCGACAGAGCTTGACGGCAAAACGGTATTTCAGCTGTGTCGGTTTATGATAGATGTGCGTGCGCAGGGCAAAGGCTTCGGTAAGGAGGCGCTTAAGCTGATACTTGATGAGATGAAGGAGCTTGACGGATGTGATGAGGTCTATCTGTCGATAGAGCCTGATAATAAGCGTGCACGGCATATCTATGAGGATGCAGGCTTTGTTTGCCTTGACAGGGAGATATGCGGCGAGCTGCTGTTTAAGCGGACGTTTTAATTGTTGCAGGAGGTGATATCTATGAATAAGGTAATAGTAGTCTGTGGTCCGACCGCATCAGGCAAGACAGCGCTTGCGGTGGAGCTTGCAAAGCTTTATAACGGCGAGGTCATATCTGCGGACTCGATGCAGATATATACCGATATGGATATCGCCTCCGCAAAGGCTACCCCCGAGGAACAGCAGGGGATACCACATCATCTGCTGGGATTTCTCGACGCGTCAGAGCCGTTTTCTGTGGCAGATTATGTTAAGCTGTGCGATGAAAAGGTACGGGATATCCTTGCGAGAGGAAAGACACCCGTCATCTGCGGCGGTACAGGACTTTATATCTCGTCCTTCGTGGATAATCTGCAATTTGACGATTCGGGCAGTGATCCTGCTTTCCGTGAGGAGATGAGAGCTGTTGCCGAGGAAAAGGGCGGCGGCGTGCTGCTCGAAAAGCTCCGTGAGATAGACCCTGAAACAGCGGAAACGCTCCATGAAAACAACGTAGGGCGTATTATCCGTGCACTGGAGGTGTTCCACATAACAGGTCACACCATATCCGAGGCTAAGCGTATGTCCCGTGGAGTGCCCTCTCCGTACAGGTTCATAATGATGTCTATAGAGTATGAGGACAGGGAAAGGCTGCGTCAGCGCATAGACCTTCGTGTCGACCGTATGGTAGAGGCAGGTCTTGTGGAGGAGGCAAGAGCCTGCTTTGAACAGCCTGATCGTCCGACAGCTGCACAGGCTATAGGCTGTAAGGAGCTGTATCCGTATTTCCGTGGAGAAAAGACACTTGATGAATGTCTTGATGAGCTTAAGCTGCGCACCCGTCAGTATGCCAAAAGGCAGATGACCTGGTTCAGACGTGACCCGAGGATACATAAGATCATCCTGTCAGATACCGATGGACCACAGGAAGCAGTGCAGAAAGCTCGTGAAATTATAGCACTCGAAACAGAAAATGTGTGAATTATTACATAAATATACAGCTTTTTTCATAATAAATCACGAAATTTTTAAAAAAACCATAAATTTGTATAGCTTTTTTCAGAAAAGTATGTTATACTAGTTCTATATAGTTGGGGATACCAGCGTATTTGATTACAAAGACTAGAAAAGGTGGTTAAATATGGCAAAGGACATAAACTTACAGGACGTTTTCCTTAATCAGGCTAGAAAGGACAGGATTCCTGTAACGATCTATATTACGAATGGTTTTCAGTTCAAGGGTATCGTAAAGGGCTTCGATAACTATACTGTGATACTTGATACGGACGGTAAGCAGAATCTTATTTATAAGCATGCTATTTCGACCGTTACTCCCCTGAAGCCTATCTCCATTCTCGACGCTTACGATAAGTCTGAAGAAGAGTAATGGAATCGCGCTGGACAACCGTCATCGTGGCGGTGCTTTCGGTATTCGTTATCGTGTTCTTTCTGGGACAGGTCTTTTTCACGGGTGGAGAACAGCTCCGTACCGAAACGGCTTACGCCTATGACATGACAGAGGATATCCCGTTCGAGGGCGTATATCTTCGTAACGAAACTATAGTCTACAGCGCCGGAACAGGCGTTCTAAGCTACGAGCATCAGGACAGCTCAAAGGTCGGTAAGAGCTCGATAATCGCTTATCGCTACAGAAACGAAAGTGATATCGATCTGCGCCGCCGTATAGAAGAGCTTGATGCACAGATAGATGTTCTTACTGATGCGGAAAAGCTGGTGGGTACTGATAATTCACAGCTTGAGACCATAACCAGCCAGATAAACTCCGTACATTCCTCACTTGTTGACAGCATAATCAACGGTGACTATGATTCCGCTGTGGATTATGAGAACCAGATGCTTGAGGCGCTGTGCAAGCGTGAGATAGCAAAGGGCGAGAGCCTTGGCTACAGCGATAAGATCGCTGCTCTCAGGCAGGAAAGGACTCAGCTCAACACAAGGCTTTCGGGCGATGTGCAGAGTATTTATGCAAATGGTACAGGCTACTTTGTAAGCGGCATCGACGGCTACGAGGACAAGCTCGGATTCGACGACGCTGATACCATTACCGCTGAAAAAATAGAAGCGATCATTGAAACGCCTGATGTTTCGGGCGGCGGAAATGCTGTCGGAAAGCTTATTTCGGATTATCGCTGGCGTGTCGCTGCGGTACTTGACAGTGATGAGCTTTTCGGAATATACGAGGGCAGCACGGTCAATCTTCGTGTCGGCTCGCAGAATGTGC
>JAGAKC010000170.1 GCA_017848155.1 Oscillospiraceae bacterium
CACAGGAAAAATTGAGACCAAAACAAAGCCACTCGGTTATTCGGGTATCAATACTATCAGCAGCTCTAACACGACCTTTGTTCTTGATGCAACAACTAAGACAGACGAAGGATACTTCAAATACGGCAAAACACTCGTTTCCGCCAAGGGTAAGGACTTATCAGGTTTCTGCAGTGCAATATATCCTGTAGAATACGATGGTGTGATAGGAACTGATTTCTACACCTATGCAAAGGATACAGCATTTATTTCTGGTTATTCTGAGGACTATTACCAGACATATTACGGAATAGTAAACAGCAAGGGTAAACCGCTTATGAACTTCAATTACACAGGTGTTCGCAGTACATGTAAGGCTGCCGCACTTATGGGTGCCGGTGAACTATATGAACTTGTAAGCTGTAAAAACGGCAAAACACTTATGAAGGAAGTACGTATCCCCTCCCAATATTACGCAAGAGGATTTGTAAAGACCAGCTCTAACAGAACCTATATGATAACCACCAACAGTGACGAAACAAAGTATGGCTGCGTAGTCATCAAGGGCTGATGAAATTATAAAAAACAGCTTAACGGCGCCTGAAAACGGCGCCGTTTTGTTGACCTTAAGCAAAAACAGTGATATAATATTAAAAGGCGTCCGCTGCTACAACGGACTAAAGACTTATTATCCGGAGGTCTTGCATGAAAAAAACACATGCGGAAAAAAGCAGGAAGCTGCCCCTATATACAAGGCTGCCATCTTATTTTATACTGCTGTTCATCGTAATTATGCCGCTTCTCGCAGTGCCTGTCACCATAACGCTGACATCTGCGGAGCTTACCGTTGTGCCAAACTCTGACGGCACGTTCACCGACTACACCCAGCATTTCCGTGAGATGTTCCTGTTTGCGTCAGCTGTCGGTCTGATACTGTTTCACCTCGGTGAGAGGATATTCCCTGACAAGCCCCTGCCCTCCCCTGTCGTAAGAGAGAAAAGCATGCGGCTGCCGCTGATACTGTGCGGAGCTTATCTGCTGCTTGCCGTTATCTCATCAGTTTTTTCGGAGCACAGCGACATCGCTTTCAGGGGCATCGCATCTGAAAACGAGGGAATCGCAGCTATCATCGGATATGTGACGCTGTTCCTTGCAGCTTATGTGTATATGCGCAGAAAAATGCTCCTGCTTCTCCCCTATGCAGCTCTTATATGCGCAGGCATCATCTCCGTAATGTTTATTATCGAAGGCATTTCAGGCACGGAGATGACACAGCTTCTTTTCGGTATCACCGATCAGCGGCTTGGCACAGCGCTGCTTTTCGGCAACTCCATCGCATGCGGTGATATCTGCGTCATGCTGCTGCCTGTCCTTATAGTCGCAGGTCTGCACGAGGAAAGAACGCACCTTAAAGCACTATTCTTTGTGGCAGGCGGAATACTTCTCTGTGTGATCTTCACCACATTCTCAACCACTGCATTTATCGGAACATGCGCTGTTTTTACACTGGTAATATTTACTGTAATATGCAGCAGGAAAACGCTCCTTTGCAGGAGAAACATTCTTTCTGTTATAATGGTCGTTCCAATGGCATTGATGCTGGTGATATCGCCTGAAAGTTCACTCTTTGCAATAGACAAGCAGGTCACAGGCGGCGGCGCTTACTCGCCTGAAAAGAGCTGGGGTCTGACGGATATCCGCATGGAGGGCAGCGTACTGGCCCTGAAAAACGAAAGGGCAGAGCTTTCAATAAAGCTCACCAATGAAGATAACGCTGTAATAAGCGGAAACGGGCAGCTTCTTACGGAGCTTTCGGACGGAAGCGTAACTCTTGACGGGGAGTTTTCACCTGTTACGATAACGCTTAGCGGACGGCTGCTGCAGCTTGATCTCGGATATGAGGACACCATTGAATTTGAGACCACAGGCGGAGCTCTTTCGTACATAGGCATTAACGGCTACCTCGTTCCTGAGCTTACACAAAGCGCTTTTCCCGAGCTTTCACATCTCTACGGCTTTGCAACAGGACGAGGTCACACGTGGCTCTCCAGCATACCTATGCTGAAAGACAGTATCATCATCGGCGGCGGTGCGGGACAGTATGCTTTCCGCTTCCCACATAACGACATCGTCGGCATGCTGAACACTCATGGCTCCGCAGCTGTTATAAACGACAAGCCTCACAGCATGTACCTCGGCACTGCGATAGCCTATGGTATTCCTGCATTGATCGTAATGCTTGCACTGATCGCAGTTTCGATAAAACGAGGTCTGCACTGTATTCTGAAGTCCTCTGCATACAGCGGTATCTTCATTTCCGTTATCTGCTACATCATCATGGGTATCGCAAATGACAGCAGCGTGGTATACACTCCTTTATTCTGGATCTTTGCAGGCACCATTTCAGCCACCATCTCAGAGGATACATAAAACCCGAATATAGCTTCATATCAAAAAAGTCCGATAGCACGATGCTATCGGACTTTTTTATTGCTCTGATGTATATCAGATCTCAAGCTCTGCGTATGCTATCGCACTTGCAGCACTTCACTTAATGCCTACATATGCCTTTACTTTGAAGGCGTATCTTGTACCGTTTGTGAGGTCAGCTGCGGTGAAGCTCGTCGTTCTGATGTTGCTGTCAAGACAGGTGTACTCGCCGTCAACATAGATGTATACCGCATATCTCTGTGCGCCTGCAACTGCGTCCCATGTAACTGTAGCTTTGCCGTCGCCTGCTGTTGTATTTACATTCTAAGAAACGATATTTGCCACGGGAGTAGCATATACCGTCGTGCTGACA
>JAGAKC010000171.1 GCA_017848155.1 Oscillospiraceae bacterium
TTGCAATCTTCGGAATAAGCACAGACATGATATCCTGTGTTCCGTCCTTAGCAGCAGGAAGCGCAGAAGATATGCTGACTCCACCATTGGCAAGAGTTCCGACATACTCGCCGGGCTCCCAGTTTTCAAGCTGTATCTGCTTGAACTGTGCAAGATAATAGCTGTCATGGTCAGCATAGAAATACATCAACAGGTTTTCATAGTTCTCGGCGGTTTTGCTGTAGTCAAGATTTCCGATGACCTTTATTCCCTTGCTGTTGCAGTATTCAACCGTTTCGGGCGACTCGGTGTAGCTGATGATGACATCACAGCCGCTTGCAGCGAGCGCATCAACAGCATTTCTTATCTCCTCGGACTTGGATGCGAATGCGGTAACAAGCTCTGCATTCTGGTATACGAGCTGAGTTCCGAGAGCCGCAGCATTCACCACAGGCTTCATATAAAGCATACTGTTGTCAACGACCATGCCTATCTTCTCTGTTTCGGAGTTATAAGCCGCTGCCATACCGGCAACATAAGAAGCTTCATACATCTGATCGGTATATGCGGAAATGTTTACCGTGCGTGAGCGGGAGCCATGGCTGATGAACTTAAGCTCCATGTACTTTCCTGCCACTTCGGACAGAACATTGTTATATACCCAGCTTCCTGCAACTATGTAGGTGCATCCTGCCTCCTGAAGGCGCTTTACCGCCTCGGAAAAATCCGTGATATTTACATTATCTATGTAGTATGACTCCACATCAGTATGCGTAGATGCTGCAAGGCGCTGGGCATTTGCATCGGCACAGTAACCATCCCAGTCGACCTCCCCGTTAAAAATGAATCCTACCTTTACGGCATTCTCCTCCGCTTCGGAAGTCGTAGCTTCAACAGTGCCCTCAGCAGTGCCATCCTCCGAGCTGCCTGCATCTCCGTTACATCCCGAAACACTTCCAAGCATAACACAGAGTGCCAGCAGCGCTGATGTCTTTTTCAGCCAGCTAAACGTCATTTTATATTACCTCCGGTATAAAAAATCATGCATTTACATGCGGTTGTATTTGCTCTAAAAACATTCATGATCTACTTGATTTATGCTTTAATACTTATTATAACATATTTCAGAAAAAAAAACATTACTTTTTCAGAAATATTTCATTATATATTCATTTTTTCTTATTTGCTTTTTATCAGATTATGTGCTATAATATAAAATGTATAATTAGGGGTAATGTAGACTGATACAGATCATGTCGTATCTTCTTCCCCGATAAGAAGTATAATCAAGAAAGGCAAAGTATGAGATCAAAGAAAATATTAGGTCTGATCCTTGCGGCATCACTGCTTACAACAGGCTGCTCGGTGAAATTCGGAACGAACAGCGATGACAGCAAAGCTGCTGCAGAAGATATCACATCCACATATGAACAGGCAATAACCTCCATGTCTCACGCAAACGACAAGATACTTGCTACGCCAAAGGGTGAGGGCATCGAAAATAAAGAGTCACTTGAGATCACTTACCTTGATTTCAAAAAAGAATATCTGTACTGGATGCAGGCAAACGAAATAACCGACGACAGTGATGAATTGTATGCGGAATCCTGTGCTTCACAGAGATTCAGCATAATAACATATCTCGTAAACGAAGCGATACTCGGTGCAAAGGCGAAGCAGCTGGGACTTGATCAGTTTACATCTGAAGAACTGGATAAGCTGGAGGCCGATTATCAGGCAAGGATAGAAGAGCAGGTAGAGTACTTCGGAAACAATGCGGATTACGGCACGCTGGAGGAAGGTCAGACCATAAGCGACGAGGAAAAGAGAACTCGTGGCGAGGCTGATTTTGACAGATATCTTGCCAATGCACTGCTGACAAGGGATGATCTGCTTGCATGGCAGCGTGCATCACTTCTCGCAGAAAAGGTCACGGCAGAGGTCACAAAGGATGTTACCGTTGACCGCAGTGAAGCCGAGAAGGTATACAACGACTATATCGAGTCAGTAAAAAAGCTGTACAACGAGGACCCTGCTGCCTACGAAACAGGCGGACAGTACACATCCTTCTGGGTACCCGAGGGCACAAGGAACATCAAACACATCCTTATCGGTCTGGATGAGAAGGACTCCGACGAGATAGCTGCTATGCGTCAGAACGGCGATACAGAGGGTGCTGACGCTCTTCGTGCGGAAAAGCTTGCCGCTAAGGAAACAGAGGCTGTTGAGATAAAGAACATGCTCGACAACGGCGCTGATTTTGACGAGCTTATCGAGGAATACAGCGCAGATGCCGCAGGCTCGATGATGTATCCCGACGGCTATGTCGTTATCCCCGGCTCGACAATGTTCGTAAGTGACTTTGTGGAAGCGGCATTTTCAATAGAGAATATCGGCGAATATGTAATGGCTCCGTCCGACTACGGCTGGCACATCGTAATGTACAACAGCGATACCGTTATCTCTGACGAGGACAGAACAGATTATATCGACTACATCCAGGATACCCTGCTTGAACAGGCAAAAAGCGAGAAATTCACAGAAACCATGAAGCAGTGGCATGATGAATTCCGGTTTGAAGTGGACTATGACGCACTGAATATCGTAGTGGAAGACCCGACCGCTGAAGCGGCAGATAGTGCTGTAAATTAAGCATTGTACCACGGAAAGGAAATTTAACCTGAAATGAGCAAAAAGAAAATAATGTCCGTTATTGCCGCTGCAATAATACTGACCACTATCCCGTCATGCAGCGCCGAAACCGACCCGTCCGCACAGAGCAGCATCGTCACGAGTGGTCCGTCAGTTCTTTCGGCAGATACTCCTCTTGACACGATCGTTGTGAGCTTTAACGGCAACGAGGATATGAACATCAGCTTCGGCGATTTCCTTAAGGAGTATAAATACTATCTGACATCCTACGGAATAATGGATGATACTACAGCTGAATACGCCTCCACACTTACATCCAGACGAGAATATATAGCGAACTACCTTATAAACGGCAGGATAATAGATAAAAAATTCACTGAACTGGGTCTCACTCTTACTGATGAGGAGAATGCACAGATAGACGCTGCTACCGCCACAGGCATAGACAATATCAAAAAAGCGTTCAAGGAACGTATAAAAGAAGAGCCAGGAGAGGATACAGACCTTTCAGAGGAAGCGCTTACAAGACGTGCCGAGGACGAATACAACCGTATGATGGAGTACTGCGGACTTACCGAAGATGACTTCCGCAACTGGCAAAGGGAGATAGTCCTGCAGGACAAGATGGTAGAACACCTTAATCAGGATCTGGATCTGGAATACTCCGCAGCCGAAAACCAGATACAAAGCATTATCACAGAATCAAAGGCAAATTACGAAAAGGACAGATCCACATATAACGTGCAGTCTATGTCAAAGCTGTGGATACCTGACGGGACAAAGGTCGTAAAGCATATCCTCATTAAATTTGATGACGAATCGATAAAGGAGATAGCTGCTTTACGTGCAGAGAAAA
>JAGAKC010000172.1 GCA_017848155.1 Oscillospiraceae bacterium
CATATGTATTTGTTGATGGCGGTCTGTCGTTGCTTAAGCTGCAGATAATGATAGACGGCATCATCCAGCAGTCCATTTCAAAGATAACATTATCGCTCCAGAATGATCTGGATACTGTACAGCAGAAGGGCGTTTCTGTCGGAAAGATAATGGATTTCAACAGCTGGCTTTTTGAAAGCGGTAATAATATACCTTTCATTGATAATCTGATATATGATAAGAATTATAAGATAACTGCCACTGTATCGGAAAGCTACATAAATGAGCAGATATGGCGTTATGCCGCAGTTGTTCTTATTGTGCTTGTTATTGCGGCTGCGATAGGAATATCGTTACATCTTCTTGTCGGAGCGATCGAAAAGATATTTGTAAAGAGGAACAGGATAAATGCAAACAATTCCACAAAATAAAAAGGAAGTGCTACAAATACTTAATGAATGCAGGATCAGAAATTCTTTTCTGATCAATTCGCTGGAATCCCTTGACGTAGATGAGTGCGTATTGTATAATAATTCTGTAGCATTGCATCAGGCAGAAAGTGGTTTCTGGTTGTTCAGTATAGAAGACAGAGGCGATTTCAGACAGCTTTTCAAGCAGCTGCAGCGACCTTTGGGTACTTTTTATGTGAATGATTGTGCGTATTTCAGCGAGATACTTGAACTTATACCTGAAGCACAGGCACAGGAATATGTACAGTATGTGCTGGAATCCGAAAAATTCGTACCTTGTCCTTCGTCCGTTAATTCTGAGATAGAAGTCGTGACACTGGATAAGAGCTGGACGGACTTTATACTTACCCTATATCACAGTGAGGAATTCGGTCATAAAGAGTATATCGACAGATGCATTGAGCTCAATTCAGGCTTTGGTGCGATATGGAACGGGAAAAAAGTCGGATATGTTACGATACATCTTGACGGGGAGATAGGCTCCATGGTGATATCAGAGTACGCAAGGGGAAAGGGCGTCGGAAGGACTCTGATGCAGCATATTACTCCGCTTTATGCAAAGCGTGCAAGTATAGGCTGCGGATTCGTGTTGCCTGACAACCGTACATCAAAGCGGATGATGGAGAATTCATGCTTTGAGCTTATGGGCAACAATATAATATGGGTATATCATTGAGCCTGAATATTTGAAGGGAGAACAGAATGAAGATCAAAAAAATATTGAAAAGAGCATTGTCACTTATTGCTGCTTCAGTAATATGCATCATGGCATCCGGCTGTGATAATGCAATAACAGGGCGGGACACGACCGTTGATGTTACTCAGCCCGGTGTGGAAGACGGCGGCAGCGTTATACGTGCTTATCAGCCTGTAAAGAAAGCGGACGGTTCAAAATTCAAGCTGGCATACGTGGATATCGACCCGTATAATGAAACGTTCCGCATGTTGTATTATGTTATTGAGAGCCTTAAGGCAGACGGATGGATATCTTATGATTCGCTCCCTTACGATCCCGAAACAGATGCTGATTCGCTTGAGCTTATGAACTGGCTTGCAGATAATGCGGAAAGTGAATATATCGAGTTCGACAAATCTGCGTTTTATTATACAACGGTAAGTACCGAAGAGGAGATACATGCAAGTCTTAAGCAGCATATCGAGGTGGACAAGGATATCGATGCGATACTGACCATGGGTACATCGCCCTCTGTTATGGTACAGAAATTTGATTTTGATGTTCCTGTACTTATGTATGCGGTATCTGATCCTATCGGTTCAGGTCTTATCGTATCTGCTGATGATTCGGGAGATGACAGATACTGGGCACACGTTGATTCTTCCGCATATTCAAGACAGATGCAGTATTATTATGACACATTCAGATTCAATAATATCGGATCTGTATACGGTGATGAGATCGTGTGTGCGCTGCCTGATTACCGAAGCGTGGCAGAAAAGAACGGTTTCAAAATAACCGAATATAACCTCAAAAAGGAGTCTTTTGAAACAGAGGAAGCATATTATGCAGAGCTTAAAAAGATCTACGAGAAGATGATATCTGAGGACAAGGTTGATGCATATATCCTCAATACGAACGTTATTACCTCGGTGGATACAGCGGTGGATATGATGCAGATGTTCTTTGAGGCCGGTGTACCTGTGTTTGCCCAGGTAGGTTCTGCATATGTAAAGAGCGGTGCAGCGTTACTTATCGTTGACCCGAGAGATGCGGTCGGAACCGGTCCTTTTGTGTCCAATATCATAGGTTCGGTGTTTAACGGATCGCTTGCAGGCGACCTTGAGCAGGAGTACATAAGCTCGCCTTATCTTACTATGAATCTTGATGTTGCGGATCAGATCGAATACAAACCCTCCTTTGAGATGCTTATTGCATGCGAGAAGATAATCAGCACACAGTAAGGAGGTCAGGTATACATGAGTAAACAGCAGAAAAGAGCCAGTAAAAAGATATGGATACTCGGCGTGTTTGCAGTGTTTATTGCGATCGCTATGTCGTTCGTATCCTGGCTTATATATGCGGTGTTCGAGGAGAACTACCGTGAGATCAAGCAGCAGTACTATGCAGTTGTATCCCATCAGATAGTTGAGGATATCGAAAACTCGGTAAAGAACGGTAAACAGATCGAGCGTTTTTACGGTATGGATAATGTCCTTGGGGATATGCTGGACCTTATCAGTACTGACACTGTTCCTGTACAGACTGCTATTACCGGAACATCAGGAAATATACTGTATTCATCATTCGGTACAAGTGAAAAGAAAACGGAATACACTGCGATGATCGCAGATTCGCACATACAGGATAATCTGGTATTTGCTGACGATACATCGTCGTATAAGATGGTAACATCACAGGATCATGACCTTATGATCCAGCCTATATTTGCTACGGACGGCTCACAGATAGGATCGTTGTTGCTGTTCTACAGAACTGCTGACATTTCCATGGAGCTTACTCCGCAGAAGCAGAGCAGTGATGTGGCGACTGCAATGTGTATCTGTATAACCGTATTGGTGCTTGTTATCTATTTCCTCTTCCTTCCCCGTTCAATCGGAGAAACAGATGAAGATGAGAGTGAGATCGAGGCCTATACCAGAAAGCAGAAAGAAAACAAATACATGTTCGTGGTTCCTGTAATTGCGATCATGATAGGATTGCTTGTACAGTGCCTGATGTCCTATGGCGAGTATCAGAAGCGCTATAAGGACGTTATGTTCGAGGGTGCGACAGGTATTTCTGAGTATATCGGCGACATCGTTGATGATCTCAATGGCAAGGGCGTTCCGTATGAGAAGATGAACGGACTTACAGAATACCTTGCTGACAAGGTGGAAGGCTCACCGCTTCTCTGGAACATAAGTATCGTCAAGGTATATGCAGACACATCTGACATCCTGACACGCACCAGCGAATACAATGTATCGCTGCCCATCAGCGCTACTGACGGGCAGAACATGCATATCAATATTGAAATTTCGAAGGAATACATCGACAGCAAGATGATGAACATGATGCTGGTATTCATCGTGTCGTTTGCGGTGGCTCTGATAATGATCTTTGAGTTCCTCAAGCTGCCTGATGCGATGTTTGACAGGATATCCAGATCATTTAAGATCTCTAAAAAGCAGCAGTCTGATATAGTATCTCCCGTACTAAGACTCGGTTCATTTATTGCATATACAGGTATGTATGTCGGTATTCCGTTCTCAAGCGTACTGATACTGCAGTGGAATAAGTCTATATTCGGTCTGCCTGTGGGATTCCTGGCCTCTATACCTATGACGGCAGAGCTGCTGGCTACGATGATATGCTCGCTTTTCTGTCTGCCGATCTTCCGCAGACTTAATCTGAAGCTTGTGTTTGTGATATCATCGATAATATCTGCTGTGGCGAATGTTCTTTGCTTCTTTGCATACTCTCCCGA
>JAGAKC010000173.1 GCA_017848155.1 Oscillospiraceae bacterium
GATAGATGTAGTCATCCGCCCCGAGGACATCAAGGTCATCCCTGCCGCTGAAGCTAAGCTCACGGGTATAGTTGAATCGGTGGTATTCAAGGGCGTGCACTACGAGATGATAGTTGACGGTGTTGACCATAAATGGATGATACACTCCACAAAGGCAGAGCCTGAGGGTACCATGATTGGCATGACCTTCGACCCCTTTGATATCCATATCATGAAAATGGAAAAGGAGGTATGATCCGTTGAAAAGCCTCAGAGCCTTCGCTTATCCCTACCTCGTATGGATGGTAGTTTTTATCGCCGTGCCGCTGCTGATGGTGGTGTACTTCGCCTTTACCGACGAAAACGGCGCTTTTACCCTTGACCACATCGCAAATGTCGGTCAGTATACAAATATCTTCGTGCGCTCCATATGGCTCGCAATAATCGCAACGGTGATATGCCTTATTATTGCATACCCCCTCGCATTCCTGCTGTCACGCATGAAAAAGCATCATCAGGGCACTATGCTGATGATTGTGATGCTGCCCATGTGGATGAACTTCCTGCTGCGCACACGTGCATGGGTGACTATCCTCGGCAATACGGGCGTCATAAATACGATCCTCGGCTTCTTCGGCATCGACGGAGTCAAGATGATAAACACAGAGGGCGCAGTCGTTCTCGGCATGGTGTACAACTACCTGCCGTACATGATACTTCCCCTCTACTCCGTCATGGTGAAGATAGACAAGTCCGTGCTTGAAGCCGCAGACGACCTCGGATGCAGCTTCTGGGGAACTCTATTCAGGGTGGTGGTTCCGCTCAGCGTTCCCGGCATAACATCAGGTATCACCATGGTGTTCGTGCCTGCGATCAGTACCTTCATCATCTCCAGAATGCTCGGAGGCGGCTCGAATCTGCTTATCGGCGACCTTATCGAAATGCAGTTCCTCGGAAACGCCTACAACCCACACCTCGGCGCAGGTATCTCGCTGGTGCTTATGGTGATAATACTTCTTATCATGACCATAATGAACCAGTTCGACCCCGACGATCAGGTGCTTATATAAGGAGGTGCGGCAGTGAAAAAGCTCGGAAATATCTACATCACACTGGTACTGCTGTTCCTGTACGTACCGATATTCGTGCTTATCGTGTTCTCTTTCAACGAGTCCAAAAGCACCACCTTTACAGGCTTCACCTTTGAATGGTACGAAAAACTGTTCAGAAACGAGATAATCATCTCCTCGCTCATCAACACAGTTATCATCGCCATCGCAGCAAGCTTAATCTCGACAATACTCGGCACATTCGCCGCCATTGGTATCAATTCCATGAGAAAGGTCCCCAAGGCTGTCGTAATGAACGTCACCAACATGCCCATCATCAACCCCGAGATAGTTACGGGTGTGTCGCTGATGCTGCTGTTTGTGTTCTTTGCGGCAAGAATGAACATGGAGTTCGGCTTCTGGACGCTGCTGATAGCGCACATCACATTTAACGTACCGTACGTTATCCTGAACGTAATGCCGAAGCTGCGCCAGATGGACCCCAACCTCTTTGAGGCAGCTCAGGACCTTGGCTGCGGCCCGTTCAAGGCTTTCAGAAAGGTAGTGCTCCCCGAGATAATGCCCGGCGTACTGAGCGGTTTTCTGATGGCTTTCACCTACTCGCTGGACGACTTTGTAATAAGCTACTTCACCTGCGGCGCGACCTCGCAGACCCTGCCCATCACCATCTACTCGATGGTGCGCAGAAAGGTGTCGCCTGAAATAAACGCACTGTCCACCATTATTTTCGTTGTGGTAGTGATCGTGCTGGTAGTAAAGAATGCGATTGAAAACCGCCGCTATAAGAATGCGGCTGACGGAAAGGCGGAGTGAACATGAGATGCAAAAGTTTTTTTGAGGCTCTGACCGCTTCTGCCCTTTCAGTGAGCCTTCTGTGCGGCTGCGGTGCGGCTGACTCCGCTGACGGCAGCGAAACCGCCGAATCCTCCGAAACAGGCGAAGCCTACGAGCAGACCCTGACTGTTGAGGACATGGACTACTACACCCGCTTCAAGGACGACGGACTTTCGATAAATGTCTACAACTGGGGCGAGTACATCTCCACAGGCGCAGACGAGGGCACGCTCAACGTAAACGCAGAATTCACGAAGCTTACAGGCATCAAGGTAAACTACACCACCTATGCCGCCAACGAGGACCTGTATTCAAAGCTGAAAAACGGCGGTGCAAGCTATGATGTCATCATTCCCTCCGACTACATGATATCCAAGATGATAAAGGAGGAGATGGTGCAGCCCATAGACCTCGACAACATTCCTAACTTCAAATATATCATGGAGAATTTCAGGAATCCTGCGTATGACCCCGAAAATCTCTACTCCGTGCCCTACACGTGGGGTACGGTGGGCATTATCTACAACACCACGCAGATAGACCTGCCCGAGGAGGAGATAGACTGGGACATCCTCTGGAATGAGGACTACACCGACCAGATACTGATGTTCGACAATCCCCGTGACGCATTTGCCATCGCCGAGATAATGCAGGGCTTCTCCATAAACACCGAGGACCCCGACCAGCTGGTGATAGCCGCAAACCGTCTTAAGGAACAGAAAAGCGTCGTTCAGGCATATGTTATGGACGAGATATTCGACAAGATGTCCTCGGGCGATGCGTGGCTTGCGCCCTACTACGCAGGTGACGCGCTGACGATACTTGAGGAGAACGAGGACCTCGCTTTCGTTGTTCCGAAAAGCGGTACGAACCTCTTTGTTGATGCGATGTGCATTCCTGTCGGCGCAAAACAGAAGGAAGCCGCCGAGATGTATATAAACTTCATGTGCGAGCCTGATATCGCATATGCGAACATCGACTACATCTGCTACTCCACACCTCACTCCGCTGCGTTTGAGATGCTGGACGAGGATGTACAGACCGACCCCGTTTCCTACCCCAGCGACGAGTATCTCGAAGCAAACACCACGGTCTTTGTCAACCTGTCCGACGAGGCTAACCGCCAGATGCAGACCCTCTGGACCGAGATGAAGTCCGCCGAGGCTGAAAACACCAACCGCTGGATAGTTCCCGTGTTCCTTATCCTCTGCGTTGCAGCTATGATAGGAATACTCATACGCCGTCATATCCGCAATAAGAAGGACATTTTCTGAGACCGTCGGAATTGTCAGTATAACATTAAAACACCACGGGCGACCACAGGTCGCCCGTAATATTATGTGAGAATACTTTTCAACAGATTAAAACTCCCCCTGCGTGAAACAGGGGGAGTTGATATTATGCTGTTATCAGCCGTTCTGCTGTGCGGCTCTCTTAGCCTCGATATCAGCAAGAGCGTCCTTTCTGGAAAGGTTGATCTTGCCCTGAGCGTCGATCTCCATTACCTTAACGATGATCTCGTCGCCAACGGAAACAACATCCTCTACCTTCTCAACACGGCGGTTCTCAAGCTTAGAAATGTGAACCAGTCCGTCCTTGCCGGGAGCGATCTCAACGAACGCACCGAAGGTCTTGATGCTTACTACCTTACCCTTGTAGATAGCGCCGATCTCGGGGGGATTTACGATGGTGCCGATCACCTGTACGCAGGCATTAGCCTTCTCCATATCAAGACCGCAGATGAATACATTACCGTCATCGTCGATGTCGATCTTGCACTCGAAGTCTGCACAGAGCTTCTGGATGATCTTGCCGCCCTTGCCGATGACCTCGCTGATCTTGTCAACGGGTACCTTTGTGCTGAGCATCTTGGGAGCGTACTTGCCGACTTCCTTGCGAGGCTCGGGAATAGCCTTCAGCATGATCTCGTCAAGGATATAGTTTCTTGCTGTATGAGTGGTTTCGATAGCCTGTCTGATGATCTCGGGTGTAAGACCGTCGATCTTGAGGTCCATCTGGATAGCTGTGATACCGTCGTGTGTACCTGCTACCTTGAAGTCCATGTCGCCGAAGAAGTCCTCAACGCCCTGGATATCGATCATCGTATCCC
>JAGAKC010000174.1 GCA_017848155.1 Oscillospiraceae bacterium
ACCAGCGCTACAGTTTACGCTATACCTCACAACGCTACCTCAATAATCCCTACAGGCGTTAAGGCAGGTGCAGGTGATTCCAAGGTACAGGTAAAGTGGAACACAGTATACGGCGCAACTTCCTACAGAGTAATGGTATGGGACGGAACAAAGTGGACTGGCTACAACACCACTTCTTCATCTTACACGGTGAGAAATCTCATAAATGGCAAGAAGTACGCATTTGTTGTAAAGGCTTACATCAACGGAGCATACTCCGATGTCAGCACGACGGTATATGCTACTCCCGTGGCAAATATCGTTTCTTAGAATGTAAATACAACAGCAGGCGACGGCAAAACTGCCATTACATGGGACGCAGTTTCGTGAGCTACCAGATACGCAGTTTACAGCTACCTTGACGGTCAGTATACATTGCTTGACAGCAATGTAAAGGCTACGACCTACACGGCAACAGACCTCACGAATGGCACAGAGTACGGCTTCAAGGTAAAGGCATGCGTAAACGGAAAATGGTCGGCAGCAAGCCTTATCTCCTATGCAACACCTACTGAATAAGCTTAACAGACAAAAGATCGGCTCTCCTTTTCGGAGAGCCGCTTTGCTATGTATTCAGACATCCTACGAGCCCGCACCACCAGCGGTTTCGGCGAGGGACAGAGCCAGTGCTTCGGAATGTAACAATGTGTTTTATGGAGTGGTCGCCCTCACGGATGCGCATTGTTCTGCGTATCTCCTTAGGGATAACGATACGTCCGAGGTCATCGATCCTGCGGACGATTCCAGTAGCTTTCATATATCACAATTCCTTTCATAGAAAAAGTTGTTTTTATGTCTGCACAGATATTGTGTCCTCAGAGCGGGAATATATTCATTGTTTCGACAATTTTCAAATAATTATTGGCTTCATATCACTATTCAACGTAATTTAATGTTATTCCACCATTGATTACAATTAGAAATAGTAACGTTGAGCTGTTCGCCAAGATGGAGAACAGCTCTCTTATAGTTATTATTCTACATTTTTAAGCGCTGTATCCAGCGGTATCTTCTTCACACGACCGAACTGCATGAACGCTATCACAGCATAAGCCGCAATTCCCATAGCGATTATAGTAACATACACCGAAGCAGGAACTGAATATGGTATCCAGCCTGCGTATGCTGCGAATATCTCGGCGCACAGGATGCGCATGATAACATCGACTATCGGCATAGTCAGAATAAACGATGCGATTACCACGATGCTGGTGGTGATGACGTAAAGTCCGCTTATTTCGCTGTTCGTGTAGCCGAGTATCTTGGTCATGGAGATGGACTGCGCATTCTTTTCGATGATTATCTTGGAAAGCAGGTAGATTATCAGCATGAACATCACAAGTCCGAACCAGTAGAACATATCGAACACCTCGCCCATGGAGTTGTTCATCTGTCTTGACAGCTTTGTAAAGTCGTCTATGGTCAGCTTGTTCATGATGTAGAGCTCGTCTATGTCGGTAAGCTCCTCGTCCGAGAAGTAGCCATTGAAGTAGTCCGCTTCGTTGCCGAACACCTCGTTGAAATAACTGCGCTCCATATACACTGCAAGGGTAGTGGGGCTGCCGCTGATTCCGTCAACAGTGAAGCTGTATTCCTTTGTACTGAACTCCTCTTTCATGGTCACAGTGTCGCCGATCTCTATGCTGTTTTTGGCAGCGAATGCCTCGGAGATGTACACGCCCTCGCCAAATTCGATATCGAAATAGCTGCTGTTGCTGCTGATACCATAGATGGTCACAGCCTCGCTCTTGCGTCTGCCCTCAATAGTCATAAGGCCGCCTGCGCAGTATTTCTCGGCACTGTCGTTCTCAGTTTCAACGGGTGCTTTGAGTATGTACTGATAATCGCATATCATGTTTTCTGCGATAAGTGTTTCGTTGTTTTCCAGAAGCTTCGGGAAGCCCATTCCGAGCAGCAGTATCACGTTTGCAAGGAAGATTCCGACAACTATCATGATGTAGTTAGGCAGGTTCTGCAAAATTACTCTTATCCTGAAGCGGTGCATTATGCCTATCTTTGTATTGAGTCTGAGCGCCTTTTTCCTGCCGTTCTTTTTGAGGTCACGGCGGATGAATTTAAGCGGAGAAAGCCTCATCTTGCTGCTGAGGATAAAGAAATTTATAGCGATCATCAGCAGCACAGGAATAACAGTAGTCTGCACGAATGCATCAACATTCCACAGGATATCGAACAGGGGCAGGCTGTAGTTTCCGTAGTAAATGCCCAGTGCTACTTCTACAAACAGTGTGTAGCCCACGATGTTTCCGATAACTGCCGAAATGAGCGTTACAAGTGCAGGCATTGAAAGATAGTGCCTGATAAGCTCGCCGCGGGTGTAGCCTGAGGCTCTCAGTGTGCCGATAACATTAGCCTCCTTGGTGATGGTGTTTGAGGTGGTTATCGCCATGATAAACGCAAGTATTGCAATAACTACATACAGGAATGTGATAAAGGTAACTCTGTCTCTGCCCGTGTCATCGCCTACGAACTGTATCGCCTGATTGGTGTAGGCGGGCACGAAGCGAGTAAGCATAGCCTTTTCCGAGATAGTTTCAAGCATGCTCTCGGCACGATCCTTTGCATCAAGGTCATCGGCAGGCTTGTCGTTGTATGTCCATGCATAGTTGTAGTTAAGTCCCGCATCATCAAACTCGTCAAAGCCTTGTTCTGTCATGACCGCAACGCCGAAGCTGAACGCCTCAAACAGCGTATCAGTGGGACTCTGATACAAAGCGCTGTAGTCGGAAAGCGCCACAAGTCCCGTAACAGTAAGCTTTCTGCCGTCAACTGACAACACATCTCCGACCTTGATGGAGTGGTTGTCGGCATACATACGGTCAATAGCTATTTCGTTTACCGAAGAGGGGAGAGCTCCCTCGTTTACGCCGACCCTGTTTACTTCCTCACGAAGCTTGTAGATACGCAGTGTGCTGTCGATATCATCGGTCTCACGGTCTTTGTAGAAGTTCTCGTAGACCTCTGCGCCCTCGCCACTTATCGCGTCGAGCAAGGCGTTGTCTGCAATGGTAACAGTGGTGAAATTTCCGTCCTCGATGTTGTATTTGACAAAGCTGTCGTTGTAGGCTGTGATAAGGCTCTTTGACGCAACCAGAAAGCCCGATACAAAGCCGATAACTATCACCATGAAAATGAATATGATGATGTATTTTCCCGCGTCGCTCTTAAGCTCACGGGGAAGTCGTCTGATAAGAGGATCTCTCATGCCGCACCTCCTTACCAGTCAAGCTCTTCGGCAGAGATCCTTGACTCGTTCACGCGGTTGCTGCGCACCATTCCGTCACGGAGCTTTATCACCCTGTCAGCCATGTTCTTGATAGCGTCGTTGTGCGTTACCATTACAACGGTGTTGCCGTATTTTCTGTTCACTTCCTCGATAAGCTTCAGTATCTCCTTTGAGGTCCTGTAGTCGAGCGCGCCTGTAGGCTCATCGCAAAGGAGAATATCGGGATTTTTGATTATCGCACGTCCGATGGCGGTGCGCTGCTGCTGACCGCCCGAGAGCTGATTCGGGAGCTTATGGCGGTGCTCGTAAAGTCCGAGAGTATGCAGAAGCTCGTCCACATCAAGCGGAGCGTCGCTGAGGTAAGCGCCCACCTCGATGTTCTCCTTGATGTTGAGATTAGGGATAAGATTGTACATCTGGAAGATGTAGCCGAGGTGCTTTCTGCGGTAGAGCGTAAGCGCCTTTTCGTTCATATCTGCGGTCTTTTCGCCGCCGATGCTTATGTAGCCGCTGTCTGCGTTGTCGATACCTCCGATGATGTTGAGCAGTGTGGATTTTCCCGAGCCTGATGGGCCTAGCAGTACGCAGAACTCTCCCTTTTCGATGCCGAGGTCAATGCCTTTCAGCACCTCTGTTCTGCTGTCGCCCTCGCCGAAGCCCTTTCTGATATTGCTGATCTCCAGAAACATAGTAGTTACCATCCTTTCTTTTATCAACAAAAAAACCGAGTATTGCCAAAGCAACCTCGGTCGGTACTATACAGGAAAAAATAAAGACTCCATGTACAGCACGGTCTAAAGCCGTTTTCGCAATACATGAGTCTCGTTGTTTAAGACAAGCCAGACAGCCTAAGCTATCAGTATGTTGACTTGCCACGCAGCTTGCTTATAAGCCTGCGCCACTACTCCCTCATCAGGATTATTCTGTTGTACCTGTATTATAGCGTTTTTTTCAGTGCTTGTCAATACCTCAAAACAAACTTTGTTGAAGTTAAGCAAAATTTTGTAACTGTCAGATATGCCCAGTTAGTTAAAACTAACAATAATTCTCTTCTTCGTGTAAGAGAAGACAATAAAACAAAATGCCGTGACCGAATTGTACCGATCACGGTATTTGATGTTATCGTTTGTACTTGTTTAACGATCATCTTCCAACAGCGCCGTCATGCTCTTCATACAGATAGCAATGGTAGAGCCGTTGTGAAGCAGTGCCGACATTGACGGTGAAATGACTCCGCCAAAGCCGAGCAGAAGAAGCGCCGTATTAAATCCCACGATATTATGCTGCTATGGTGCGTATTGAGGCAGCTGTTTCAAAACTATCAACCGAAGATGCGTCTGAACTTGCAAATATCGTAGAGAAAATAGCTAATCTTAAACGGCCATAATTGAGTGCCTTAAATGATATTTTATTCTGTCATCAGAAGAATAATATATCATTTTCTGTGGTGTAGGTATAATTATTGACATTATGAGAATGATGTGATAAACTTATGGTATTGAGATCAGGCATAACACTAAAAAAGGCGGTCAAAATGAGTAACGAGCTTATGAACCCTGTTATCAGCGAGATCAAAGGTATACTAGACGCTGCGAGGCAGAATGTTGCAAGAACTGTAAACAACGAACTTCTCCTCGCATACTGGAAGATCGGAGAGATCATTGTGCGCTATGAGCAGAACGACAATGTTCGTGCAGCGTATGGTGACTGAAAAGGAAGCAGTCAACTCAAATTGGTCTGTTCGCGAGATGAAACGCCAGATAAACACCTCACTGTATGAGCGCCTGCTGCTTTCAAAGGGTGAGTTCAACAAGGAACAGGTGCTTTCGCTTGCTGCAAATGGTATTGAGATCGCAGAGCCTGCTGATATTATTAAAGATCCTTACGTTTTTGAATTTCTCGGTATTCCTGAGGATAAGCCCATCGGAATAATTCTCTGCACTGACAAGGACGCTCTTACTGCGGAATATGCGCTTGGTGGACTATCAAGCAATATCTTCGCTTCAAAGTACACTTACTACATTCCTCAAAAGGAACAGCTTATAGCAGAGGTTGAAAAGGTTATAAACCGATGGCATGAGAATAATAAGTAACATCGGCTTATCAGACGAATACAGATGTGTTACAGGAATAAAAACAAGGACGGAACAGAAAATGACTGCTTATCCATATCAGGTCACAGCACTGACCCATAACCGACGATATCCCACATATCAGCTTCATGCGCAGGCGATAAATGACACGCTGCCGCCGCAGACGGTAATGAATATCTGCGTTCTTGAAACTATGTCGTGGCTTCGCAGAAGATTGTCGAAATATTCCGACATTCCTGCTGAAATAGATCTGCCCGAGCCTGAAGATTACAGCGGTTTTGATGCAGGCTCACTGAGATCGTTTCATCTCAACATTGGCTGTACGATAGATGTTGTGTACTCCGAGCAGGAACGGCTTTGGGCATTTTGCCTTGAGGAAGCTGACGCAGGCGCAAACATCGGTGCAATGAATGAACGCGCTCCCGTAAACGGCAGGAAGTTCGAGACAAACATCGCTTTCCGCATAAATAATGATGGCTGCGTCGAGGTCGGAGTTCAGACTATCTGCTCTGAACCTGATAATACCACCGCATACTGCGAGGTATTCCGTCCGTCTGTTGTAAAGGCACTGTATCGCAATAAGAATGTCGGACTACGGCATATACTGAATGTTACAGACAGTCCTATTATCATAGAAAGCGCAAAGGATTTTCAGCGTGTAAAGGATGCGGCAGCTGATCCGATTAGAGAGCTTCCGCTCGTCCTGATAACAAAGCCAGCGGCGGTGCGCAAGAACAAGTTCGCTGAGATAGATGTTCCTGAATTTGATATAAACAGCAGCCTGCGTAGCTGCTTCAATACTGACAATTCTTTTATAAAGCGAGAGCTTAAAATAGATCTTGAGGCTCTCGGAATTGAAAACAAGCTTATCGCACGAACTGTAATTACAAAGGAATCCGCAGACAGCAATGCACCGGAAATAGATGAAACTGAGCCTGAAATGATAGTTCCCGAAACGGTGGATTATGAAAAGCTTGCTTCGTCTTTAGCTGCGTTTGCTTTTGTGTGCAGCGTTTCTGACAGCTGCTTCGAGAGTGTGCAGACGGCGTTGTGCAGGGAGCTTTCAAAAGGCGATATCCTTATACTCTACAAAGGCAGTATGAGTGAAATCGTGCCGTTCAGGGAGATATCTTCTGATATCCGTTCTGCCGAAAAGCTGCTTAAAAGCGGCATTACTGAGTATCCTAAACGACGTAGTATCGACTGGGGCGACATACTCTTTACAGCCGATGCAAGACTACTCGACCTGCAGCAGCGCAGGCAGGAACGGCTATCTCATCACGATGAGATTGAGCTTATGAAAACGGAGATATCCGAGCTTTCCTACAAACTGAAAAACGCCGAAGAGCTGGTGCGCGGCATGAGTTCAAGCGAGGACGAAAACCGACTGCTGAGAAAGAAAAACTCCGCACTGGAAAGAGAACTCATAGACTGCCGCTCGGAGCTTGCCGAAAAAACGAGTGCTTTTCAGGCAGATATGGAGCGTTGCAAGACCATCCTGCCCCGACTTGAGTTTTACAGGGAAAAATCACGAGCAGCGGCAATCTTCCCGACAGAAAAGGATGATATTGTGGCATGGGTAGAGCGCAGCTTCAGCGATACGATAATACTTCACAAGAACGCTGCCGCTTCGCTGAAAAAGTACACACGACCGCTGTTGACGCACATTCTTTGCGACGGTCTGTATTTCCTTAACGGCTATGCGCTGTACAGACAGGGAAGAATATCTGAAACCGAGCTTGCGTTTTACGCCGAGGAGTATGGCTGGGAGGTGCAAGGCTGCGGCAAGGAAGCGTTGAAAATGTTCGCGGATGACTATTCCGTCACGATAGACGGGCAGTCGCAGCTGCTGAAATATCATATAAAATACGGCGTAAATCCCACGAACTGGGTGAGGATATATTTCTTCTACGATAAGCAGACCGAGCGCGTGATAGTCGGCTATATGCCCGACCATCTGCCGACTATCTCGGATAAGACTTAAGGAGGCAACTATGAACATAAACATCATCCG
>JAGAKC010000175.1 GCA_017848155.1 Oscillospiraceae bacterium
AAATACCACAAAGGCTGAGTTAAGTGTGAAGTCAGAGCCTGAGCTTATGGCACAGAACATGGCTGATACGGCGGTTCAGACCGAGGCGGCAGTTCAGACCGAAGCAGCAGTTCAGATGGCTGAACAGGCGGTGCAGGCTGACACGGCGGTAAAGCCCGTAAGTGCACAGGCGGCAGCGAACGAAGCTGCTACAAAGGTGCAAGACAGTGGCAGGAAGCTGCTTGCAGATGGCAAGGCAGTGAAGCAGGCTGACGTAAGCGAGGAGTTTGCGGGAATACGGAAGATCATGTCTGACGTGACCGTAAAGACCACAGAGCCTGAGCAGACGACGGTACAGCAGAGCTTCAGCGCACAGCCTATGGCAGCGGATAACGCAGTCAAGGGCAGGGTCGTATCCAAGTCCGATGAGCTTCAGCTGTTGAAGAATGCGGTACAGCCGCAGGAGATGACAGTACAGGCTGCACAGGGCGAGCAGAAGTCCGAAAACGGCGGCGATATGAGCTTTGGCAGTGACGCTGCACAGGATATGTCGGGCATGATGCAGACGGTACAGCAGGACGACGCTCCCGTGGTGTTCGTGAGAGATGACGGCACACAGGTGGAGGTAAGACCCTCTGAAGTCATCGAGCAGGTGACGACAAAGATCGTCGAGCAGACCACAACGGCAGAGGGCGACACGGAATACAGCGTTACCCTTACACCCGAGGACCTTGGCACCATCACGGTGAAGCTGACAAAGGCGGCGGACGGCGCACTTTCCGTAAGCATCGCAGCGGACAACGCAAGGACGCAGCGCATACTTGAGGAGAGCGGACTTGCACTTCAGCAGAGCCTGAAGCAGAACGGCATCGAGCTTGAGAGCTGGCAGACCGTAAACGAGTCGCAGCAGGAAACAAGGGCGCAGGACTACAACGGCAGCGCAAAGAACCCATACCACAGCGAGGAGAACGAAAACGATAACGGTGATGCGGACGATAACAGCTTCGCAGAGCTTATATCGGCAATGTGATCCGAAAAATCTTATGAAAGGAGAATGAGCATATGGCAGACGCACTGAGCTTTCTGACCAGCAGTGAACAGATACAGTCCAACTACGAAAAGTACAAGGATAAGTTTGCGGATTCCACAGCGGAGCTTGTTAATTCCGAAACGTTCCTTAATCTGCTCGTGGCGGAGATGACCAATCAGGACCCTCTGGAGCCTACTTCCAACACGGAGTTCGTTACACAGATGGCACAGTTCACATCGCTTCAGTATGCACAGGATTCCAGCAAGTACGCACAGGCAAATTACGCAGCTTCTCTTGTCGGAAAGACAGTTACCGCTTCCAGAATGGAAGGCAGTGAGCTTGTGACAAAGACAGGCGTAGTTGAGCAGGTCGTAAAGAACGGCGACACCTACTCCATCAAGGTGGGCGGCACCACGTTCGAGCTTTCGCACATCGCATCCGTAGTAACGGGTACAGACGCATCCGCAGGCGTATCCACAGGAAATGCACTCGGCGATACCATCGCAAAGGCTTCCATGATGATAGGCATGCACGCAACTGTAAACCCCATGACTGCATCGGGAGCAGTGCTTGACGCAGGCGTGATCCAGTCTATCCAGGTGAAGAACGGCGAGGTAAATGTCATCATCAACGATATCGCATACAAGCTGTCTGATATCATTGAGGTAAAGTACCCCGAGTATGAGGTCCCCGATGACAGCACAGACGCAGTTCCCGAGGTCGACGGCACCGAAAAAAGCGGTGAGGTCGCTGAAGAAGTAGAGGACGAAGAGGCTGTTGAGGAGATAGAGGAAGAGATCGCTGAGAATGAC
>JAGAKC010000176.1 GCA_017848155.1 Oscillospiraceae bacterium
ATACAGAACTTTAGTGACGAAGCTTCAGCGAGGAGCGTTAAGAAGTTCTGAACGCGAAGCGTGTAATCTTGCGCGCAGCGCACTCCATCCATCAAAAAGCGCGGAGCGCAAAAGAAAGTAGGTGAGATTGTGAAGATCGACTACCTGACGATAACCTTAAAGCCCGGCTCCTCCGGCTGGGACAGAGATACAGCTGTCGAGCGTATGCTTGACGCTCTTATGATAGACGAATGGCTGCCATTCTTCCAATCTCTCCGTTCTGATCGTTTCTACGAGGATATCAGATGCTATTCAAACTGTCTGCTTAAGATCCCAAGCGAAGAACGTTTCAGGAAACAGGGAATTTGTATCGAGATGACAGGTCAGGGAGTTGACTATTATCAGACCTATCTGCAGCTTATGCGACATACTGATCTGCGTACTGCTCTGCATCGTTTCCGTGGAGCCTGCCGCAAGGGCGCAGTAACCAAATGCAGCCGTATAGATATTGCGATCGATGACAAATGTGTCGGGGACGATCTTCCGAAGCTCGACATTGATGTGATCGAAGCCACATTGAAATCACGTGCTTTCGTGTCTAAGTTCCGCAGATCTGAGCCTGTTCAGGAATCTTGTGAGCTTCAGTCTGCTTTCCTGGTCGAGCCTGAGAAGATAGATGAGAAGCTGCCCTATCGCTGCATAGACAGTATGAACATGAGCAGCGGACGTATCGGCAAAACGATCTATCTCGGAAAACGCACATCTTCTACTTACATAAGAATATACGACAAGCTCGCAGAGCAGGAGATCAAAGGCGAGGAGCTACCCAAGGATGTTACTTCCTGGACACGTTTTGAAGTCGAGTTCAAAAAGAAAAATGCCGGAGCTGTTTTCTCTGCTTTCCTTGACAGTGAAACTGACGAGCAATTCGGAGCATGGTTTTCACGTGTTGTCTATGATCTTATCCGTTTTGTTGATATGGACAGAAGCCGCAGATATAATGCAACTGTATGCGAATGGTGGCTTGATTTTCTCGGTGTGATCTCCGATCAGAAGCTGGAGATACATAATCGAGGTCAGAACAGATACGTTAGAACCAGAAAATACTTCAATAAATCAATGGCAGCTGCTCTATATGCACTGATTCAGTGTGAGCCTGAAAACCTGTACACTATCCTTTCCGAGGGTGCAAAAAGCTCCAGCCGCAGCAAGATACAGATACTGAATGATTACAGATCTCTTAAGAATCTGCCCCCCGGTGAAGCCTGGGTCGAGGTGGAAGAATCAAGCCGTGAGGACACAGGGCTTGAATATTGGCGTTCTTTCTCTGTAGACCCTGATTTTGATAAGAAGCTTCAGGATATCTATTACCGAGTTTTCCATGTATCCGTCGGAAGAACCGACAACGAACAGACCAACAGCTGATCGCCATTCAGCTGCTGCATAAAAAAAGCCCGATCTAAGACCGGGCTTTTCGTGCTGTCTGAAAAAACTGCTCCCCAAAGCTGTTCAAATCAAAAGGCAGGGTATTTCCGCAGCAGCTCAAACGCCGTCGGGTAACACGGCGTTTCCATTACAAGGTCACACGAAAAAAGTAGGCGCTTATTTGTTTTTTTCACTTCTATCGATCAACACCACAAAGAATACTAACAATGCGATGACTATCAAACTTATCCCGGTACCGTATATTATTGTACCCGAATCTACACCTTTTTGCATCATGTTCATTACTGATACAATTGCAAATAAAAAAATGAAAGCTGCGATCAGCAAGAGAAATATATTAATTATCTTCTTCATGCTATGCCACCTAAGAAATCTTTAAAAAAGTCTATTACAAATTCAGATACCGTGAATCTATTGCATGTTAAAAAAACACCGAATATGATCATAAGGAATGAAATTAATATTTTTGTTGCATCATTTGTAGTCACTTTGTTCATATTTATCTCCTAATCATTGAAATATAACAGCCTGAGCTGCGCTTTAACCTATCTGTTTGCCTGCGCTGGGTTCTTCATCGGAACGCCCAGCGATATAATCTAAGCTCACATTATAGAAATCTGCGAGCGTGATCAACAGGTGCAACGGGATCTCTCGTTGTCCGTATTCATAGCGTTGATACTGTTGCGCTTTTATCTCCAGTATCTCTGCTACTGCTGCTTGACTTAGGTTGTTTCGGATTCGTAATTCTTTGATGTTTTTGTACAAATGCATTAAAAACACTCCTTTCAAATTGTTTGATTGATAGAAATTAATTTATTACAAAGTCATTTTATTGACATTGCAACCGTTTGGTTGTATAATGATAATGCAACTATATGGTTGTAGCACACCCAGAACAGGGTAATTAAGAGGAGAAAATGAAATGAAGAAATACTATGTATTGAAGAAACTCAACAAGACGCAGCTGCTGCGCATCGTCTTTGATCACTGCCCAGAACTGAACAAGAAGCTGATGACCGAATTTCATTTCAATGATGGCAGCGTAGAAAAATCGTCAATTGAATTCAGCAGACGCTGCGACCGACACGTCAAGCCTTGTTCATATTCATATGAACTGGCATTCTTCGGCGACCTGTCAGGCACTATCAAGCTTTTTCCGTGTGCCGGTATAGTTTTTCTGGATTTTCAATATTACGATTACCGTGACGAAACTACACTGCATGAGTTTAGTATACAATTGTCGTATGAATATCTCCATGTCAACGGTCTGACCATGGAGGTGGTGTTATGAAAGAAACAGTAAATACATATGATTGCAGAAATGAATATTGTCCGGGCGACCGTGTAGAACTATGTCCATCGTGTGCTGGAGATGATGACATCAATGATGGTTTCGAGGGAACAGTTGTTTGCGTTGATAAAGATTTTGTTGTCGTACTCTTTGACAGACCTCTCAACGAACATGAAGAATCTACCATATATGATTGTTATGAACTATATACTGTCCGAGAAATACATGTTATTGTGAAGATCTGAGGTATCATTATGCAAGTAGTAACCAAAGAACCTGGGAAGCTGCCTGAGATCCGTGAGCTGCATAATGATCAGTTCAGGGAATTCCTCGGCGGCTGCATGGAAACAGTTCCGTATGGCGACGGATATATAATTGTCTGCAATGATGCTTTCCTGGTAGATGATTCTCCGTTTAACTGCTGCATCGGTAACACTATGTTTTTCGGCAACATCTTCATCTGCGGTGAATCTGTTGTCAACGATCTGGGCGAGCATGATCTCGTCGGACTTACCGATGATCAGATCGAATCTGAGTTCTTTCAGTTCCTCATAGGAAATCTCATAGACTCCGTTCATTAAGAACTCCTGCATAGACCCTCTGGCGGTTGGGGTAAAACCGCTACCAACGGCAATAACGCCGTATAATAATGCGCCCAGAATGAGGGCAGAAAGAAGGTAAAAATATGGCAAAAGTAAATCTTGTGGGTATCCATGACATGGATTTTCCGACCAGGGACGGCAAAGGCAGAATTGACGGAATAGGTTTGCAGATCACCTATAAGGATGCTAATGTATACGGTTTAAAGGCTGAATCCAAGTTTATCAGCCGTGACCTCTGCAATAACATCGGCTTTACCGTTGACTATCTTACTCCGTTTATCGGAAAGAACGTTGAGCTTGAAACCAATATCAAGGGCAAGGTCATCGGCATATCGGAAGTATGACAAACTACATCGACTTTATCGATGGTGACTTCATCATCACCGGTACGACCCTTGACGATATCCAGATCAGCCTGATCATCATTATCATTCTGCTGGGAGTCATCGCAGGGTCAAGTATCTTCAGACATCTTCGGAAGTGAGGTGGCTGCATGATACTTTTACAGTTTGGCTTTTATGGCATATTGATGGGTTTTCTCCTGTCCGGCGTGTGTTGGCTGCTCGGGCTGGTTTATACCGCTGTCTACAGTGCCATTGTTAAGCATAATCATTAATTAAGGAGGAAAAAGTCATGAAGAACAGAATCAAGGCACTTTTCAAGCGTGGCAAGGCTGTGCTTGCGGCTGCTGTTATCGCAGTTACATCTGCAATGACCGCTGCGGTCGCTTGCGCAGAGGATGCTGTTGAGGGCGGCAGCAATATGTCCGCAATGCTGTCCGACGCAGGCGATCAGATCACGACACAGTTCACTGATCTCGTAGGTACCATCGTCCCCGTTATTATCGGTATCATGGGTACAGGTCTTGTGATCTTCGGTATCATCGCACTGGTCAAGCTTGCAAAGAAGATCTTCGGCAAGGTCGCAGGCTAAGCGCCATAGCTTCTTTATCATTATCCGTTAAGCGGTTCCCAGGAGCCGCTTGACTTTTACATATATCCGATGTGAAAAAATGTGAGGTTTCAATTAATACAGAACGAATCAATATCACGCTTCCGCCGAAGCTCCTGGAGGAGATAGACGAGCTGTGTGACCTCAACATGATCAGCCGCAGCTCATTCGTTCGGCAAGCTATCAGATTTTATATTTCCTCACTTGATGACGAGGAGGAAGATCAATGCTGACTTTATATACAGGTACTCCCGGCAGCGGTAAATCTTACACCGCAGCCGACCGAATCGACCGTGCACTGCGCCGGGGCATGACTGTCGTAGCGAATTTTGAAATCAATATCGATCCTAAAAAGCATAAGGGCAAGTTTATCTTTATCGACACGCTTAAGCTCAGTCCCGATTTCTTTATGGAATATGCGCAGAAGCATTACGATCCTAAAAAGGGTGAGAATCAGGGTCTTATCTTCATCGATGAAGCTCAGATACCATTCAATCCACGTACAGGCTTCAGCGGCAAAAACGACAACTCCCGTATGGCATGGATAAATTTTCTTTCTAAGCATCGTCACTATTTCTGGGACGTGATCCTGATCACGCAGCATGACCGAATGATCGACCGTCAGATCAGAGCGCTGGTCGAGGTCGAGCGAAAGCATCGTGATCTTAAGAACTTCGGCGCTAAGGGCTTCTATATGATGCTCATTTTCCGTAAGCGCTTTGTTCAGGTGTCATATTGGTACACCATACAGGAGAAGATCGGCAGCGAGTTTTTCAGCTTGAAAAAACGCATTTGCAAGCTATATGATACATTCAAGAAATTTGAAAACGACAAGGACACAGACGCCGATCGGCGCAGCTCTGACTCCGACATGAAGAAAAAGATCGCCGAATTTAATGCAAAGCTGGCAGAAAGCGAGGAATAAAAATGAAAAAAAGGATCATAGCCGCCCTGCTTGCTGCCGTTATGGTGTTTCACATCGGCGGCGAGGTCACACGTCCTCAGGCTGTATCAGCTGCTGTCGGCGGTCTGGGTCTTGGTATCCTCGCAGCAAATCTGCTTGGATTGATGTCAGGCTGCTATGACGATGCTGCAAAGGCTATCGGGTGCCTTGTGGAAAACGGTGTCGAGGGATTCCAGAAAGCTTTTGTCGGCGATGCTGATACCCCGTCGTGGTTCGTATCGGGCTGGCAGCAGATCTATACCTCTGTCTGTGATGCCTTTGATTCAGGTGATATCGTCGATACAGGCGGCGGTGTATATACCATGAAATATTCGGTTTATCTAGCCATATGCGACCAGCTCAAGGGCACGATACCATCAGATCTTGACCTCGGTACATCGCTTACTTACAAGATATATGATTATCCGCACGGAACATCCTGTTATGCATCCTCGATACCGTATCTTGACAGTATAACAGGCAGCGGTGTCAGCTATGTCCCCGTTTTATATACCGAAAAAGCTATCTATTTCTGTGAAGCGTATACCTTTTACGCACTGAAAATGATGGAATCATCGGGCAAGTATCACATAACTAACTGTACCTACACATATAGCAGCAGCTATAACCGTAATGTGACAGGATCACGTTTTATGGGCGGTTATTATGCTGATTCTATAATGGGTTCATTTTCAAAATACGGTCTTAGATTCTGGTATCAGAGCAATGTTTTCAGTGTCGAATCAGAGAAGTTTGATAAATTCGATGTTGAGGTGGACACATGGCACAGGTGGGACGGTGCAAGCCTTACTACTGTATCTCCCGATCAGATCGATAGCGGAGCTGCTACAGGATATCTGATCTCCGAGGGTTATTTTGACGAGTTTATGGACGATCTTTCCGAGTATTCCGCTGTTGTTGTCGGAGATATCGACGATCTTTCCGAGCCGCTTGACCCTGTTCTGGATAAGACGGACGACCCCGGTCTGATCATAGACACCGATCCCGACATTGCTTCGCCTGTGGATGCAACTATCGTCACAGATATCCCGGGAGAAGCTGATATCCCCCTGTCTGATCTTATGGCAAAGACCAGGCTTGATATAGATATCCCGTCGGTGATCGCCACAAAGTTTCCTTTCTGCATACCATTCGACTTCATCAGGATCCTGTCTGTTCTCTGCGCTGACCCGATCGCTCCCGTATTTCGTATACCGATTTCCACAGACCCTGCGCAGCTGGAACAGTTCACAGGTAATCAGACTATCGGGCAGCTGCCCGATGATTTTGTCCCGATGTTCGAGATCGACGAGGAGATCGTCATTGATCTGTCATGTGTTCCGCTGGTGCAGCCGATCTGCTACACCATCTTCATCATTGGATTTGTTATCCTGCTCATATACATTACCCCCAAAATGATCAATCATTAAGGAGCTGCTGTCATGGAATTTATCAAAGGTATCTGGAACGCTATAGTTGACGTCGTGGATGATATAGTCAATGCTATAGTAATGCTGCTCCCTGATAGTCCTTTCAAGGATGTGGCAATACCTGAAGAGGTCGTTGAGATCTTCGGGTATGTCAACTACTTCGTACCGATCAGGGCGATGCTTGCGATCGGTATGTCCTGGCTTGGTGCTATTGGTGTATATTATCTGTATCAGACGATACTGCGCTGGGCACGTACAATAAAATGACTGCGTGGGGACCGTGAGCGTGCGAGCGG
>JAGAKC010000177.1 GCA_017848155.1 Oscillospiraceae bacterium
ATGATGTTCATTTTCTTTTGCCCTTTCTTTGTTCTTTTTTTATACTTCAGAGCGGCTTTTTGAATAGACCGCTTTGGAGGTAACACCTTTAAGTCTGCCGAGCTTTCCCGATAATGCGGATATAGCGTCAGCAGGAGCGTCCATGACGATATTGATGATATTAAGTCCACGCTCTCTGTAGGGTATGCCCATCCTGCCTATTATATATGTGTTATACTGATGAAGAATGGAGTTTACCTGTGATATGCTTTCGTCGCTGTCGATTATCATGGCGATAGTTGCAACACGTGTTTCGTTTTCCATGATAGCTCCTTTCTGTGAAATGAAAAAAGCGCCGTTTGGCGCTGAAATATCCACGGGTGTTATAGCTTCCGCTTCAATGTATCTCGGCGTCAGGTATGGTCATATATCGGAGCGGCATTACGTCGGAGATATCCTTTCGGTCTGGTGCTCCTTGTTAATTATATAACATTATATGTGATTTGTCAATAGTATAAGGAAAATAAAAAAGTGAAAGAAAAATGAAAAAGGGGTTGACAAAAATGCTGCATTGTGGTATAATATCATCGTTGCGATGCTGCTATGGCTCAGTCGGTAGAGCACATCCTTGGTAAGGATGAGGTCATCGGTTCGATTCCGATTAGCAGCTCCAGAAAAAGCGTTCCGATCGGGGCGCTTTTTTAAAACGGAGAGGTATCGAAGTGGTCATAACGAGGCGGTCTTGAAAACCGTTTGGGGGCAACCCCACAAGGGTTCGAATCCCTTCCTCTCCGCCAGATGAAAAGCCTGATCTGTCTGTAAGACATATCAGGCTTTTTTGTAATATTCTGCTTAGGCGGTGATATGGTGTTCGGGGCAGTTTACGGTGATGTTATAGGTTCGTATTATGAAGCTCACTGTACAAAGGATGCGGATTTTGAATTCCATAAAGAGAGTACTTTTACAGATGACAGTGTACTTACTGCCGCTGTCTGTAGGGCGATATTGAATGATCGTTCGGAGATATCGGTATTTGGAGTTGCTTCACGTGCAAAGGAGTACGCTTCACAGTACCGTCAGTATTACTCGTACCATCCGCACGCAGGCTTTGGCAGCATGTTTGCTGCTTGGGCAAGGGACCCTTACGCAGGAAACGTGCACAGCTACGGCAACGGCGCAGCTATGCGTGTCGTCCCTGTAGGCTATGCCTATTCCACGTTGGAACAGACCCTTTTGCAGGCTAAAGCAAGCTGCATAGCAACTCACGATCATCGTGAAGCTATCATCGGCACACAGGCTGTTGCGGCTGCGGTATTCCTTGCAAGGAGCGGCGAAAACAAGGACTCCATAAGAGCATTTCTCGAGAAAAAGTTCAGATATGAACTATCTGTTCCGATAGCTGACATCAGGGCATCTCATGTGTTTGACAGCAGGACGTCATACAGTGTTCCGCCTGCAATTATCGCATTTCTGCAGTCGTCCGACTATGAAAGTGCGGTGAGAAACGCTGTTTCGCTGGGCGGTGACGCTGACACACAGGCTTGTATTGCAGGAGGGATAGCTGAGGCGTATTACAAAGAGATACCCGATCATATCAGACGCTTCTGCGATATGAGGGTGGACAGCTCCATAAGGTCTGTCCTGAATGAATTTTACGAGCAGATTGTATACGGGAGGAAAAATGAACGATAACGGGATACTGTCATCATTTTCTAAAGAGGAGCTTATAGAGCTTGTCGGAATATATTCCAAAAACTGGCTTGCAATGGACGGAGTGTGGTTTCAGTCTGTGGAGCAGAAGCTGGGCATGGACGAGGCTATGTACCATGATGCAGAAGCATGGCGGAGATTCACGGTAATCGAAGCAAAGCGAATTAAAGAGTTTCTGCATCTGCCCGACAATTCGGGCGTTGAGGGACTTGCAAAGGCGCTGAAGCTGCGCTTTTACGCTAATATCAATAAGGATAAGATCGAGATAGACGGAAATGTTCTTACATACACTGCGGTGGATTGCCGTGTACAGACAGCACGCAGAAGAAAGGGCATGGAGCTTCACCCGTGCCGTTCTGTCGGGATCATCGAATACACAGGCTTTGCAAAGACCATCGACGAGCGCTTCACCTGCGAGTGCGTCAGCTGCTATCCCGAAATAACCGATGATACCTGCTGCTGCAAATGGAGATTCACTCTTAATACCTGATCTTAAACGTCCCATCAGGGGCGTTTTTTCATGCTATGGTTTAGCTGTATGAATATTTTAACAATTTACAAATAATATCTTGTAATTTGCCGAACAGTATGCTAAAATATAAACTGTGAAATTCTGCAAAAGAGAGGATAAAACATGGAACCACATGATTATGAAGTGATAAAGATAGAAGGCGAATATGCCACACTAAAGGAAACAGACAGCGGTGATGAGCTTTTTATTGCGCTGTTTCTGCTGCCTGACGGGGTGGATATCGGCACAAAGCTGCATTATGAGGCTCTCACATATGAGATAACAGGGTAAGGGGGCAGCTCAGATGGCACTTATGCTTCTTGTTGTCACGTGCTACACGATATGCTCGCTCAGTGACAAATACGCTGTTGCAAAGCTGAAATTCGACGGAAATACGCTGACATTTCTGATGGCGGCAGCGACCTCGCTGCTGATGCTGTTTTACCTGCCGTTTGACAGCAGGACATTCGTTTTCAGCTGGCAGGCGTTTGCGGCTATCCTTCTGATGGCAACGTCAAAGATGCTGGAATTCCAGCTCGCCGCAGTCATCCTTAAGGAGATGTCTGCTTTTGAGCTTAAGGCATGGCTCGGAGTTACGGTATTCCTGTCCTACACCACCGACCTTATCAGAAAAGTATCGGAGCTTGGTATAAATACGATATGGAAATTCGGTTTTATAGCCGTAGCTGCGGTCGGACTTTTCATGATAGCAAGGTCAGGCGGAAAGAAGATAGACTATAAAAAGATAGCCTTGCCGCTTGTAGGATATCTGCTGGTGAAGTTCGGATACGGACTTATCGTTACGTTTTTCTGCAGCGACAGCGCTACCACAAAATGCTACATATCCCCGACAATGTCACTTTTTGCGGCACTTGTACTGCTGTCTGTAGTGCTTGCGCCAAAGGTGCATCCCATAAAGCTGTTCAAGGAAAAGACAAAGGGTGCGATGTTCGTTTCCGTGACGAAGATACCGAACGTTATCGGACTTGTGTGCGAGAATATCGTTGCCGCACAGAGTATGGCGAATTACTCGTTTATCCAGCCTATGATACTTGTTGCGCTGTTCTTCATCGGACTTATAAGACGTGAGGAATGTACGGCGCTGAACATTATCGGCGGCTTTGTCTGCATTGCAGGCATAGTAGGTTTTCAGTTGATATAAAAAAATATAGAATACAGATAAATACAGGTGGAACAAAATGAAAGATCTTACAAAGGGTAGTCCGATAAGGCTCATCCTGCTGTTTGCTTTGCCGATACTTCTCGGAAGCGTTTTTCAGCAGGCATACAGCTTTACGGATACCATTATAATCGGACAGCAGCTCGGAAAGGATTCGATAGCGGCTGTCGGCTCTACGGCATCGGTAGTATCACTGATGTTCAATATCATAAACGGCATGGTCACAGGCTTTGCGATAATCGTAGCAAGGAATTTCGGCGCTGGCGACCATAACGAGATGCGCCGCACAATTGCACGTATGATGACCTTTGCGGGAGCGGCTGCAGCGGTCATAATCGTAGCGATAATGCTGTTTGTGACTCCGCTGCTGACGCTGCTTGACACTCCTGCGACCATCTTTGAGGAGGCTAAGACATATCTTCTGATAGTTGCGGGCGGACTTGTTGTGACGCTGATATACAATCTTGAAGCAGGTATACTGAGAGCGGTCGGCGACAGTGTGATACCGCTTGTGATACTGGTCATCTCCGCTGTGCTGAATATAGTTCTCGACCTGCTGTTTGTATGTGTGTTTAAGTGGGGAGTATCGGGCGCTGCGTTTGCAACTGTTCTTGCACAGTTCATATCGGCGGTGGTGTGCTTTATATATCTCATGAAGCGCAGACCGTTCCTGAAGATCAGGGGAGCTGATTTTGTATTCACGAAGGAAACGACGAATGAGCTTCTCAGTGCAGGTCTTGGTATGGCGCTGATGTATTCGATAGTGGATATCGGTTCGATAGTGCTACAGAACGGCATAAACGGTATGGGCGAGGATATAATCGCAGCTCATACAGCGGCAAGAAAGATAATCGGTCTGATGTTCATGCCTTTTTCGGCGATAAGTGCAACTATGGTGACATATTGCAGCCAGAATCTCGGCGCAGGAAAGTATCTCAGGATAAAGCGTGGAATACGTGACGGTATGCTGATAGCCTTTGGCTGGTCGACTGTCGCTATGGGACTTATATACCTGTGCGGCGGCTTTCTTGTGTGGCTGATACTTCCTGAAGCGGAAGCGCATATCACTGACACGGCGCTTGAGTACCTCAGGGTGAATGTGCTGTTCTTCTATCCTCTTGCTGTACTCCTCGGAGTGCGTGCGTCGCTGCAGGGACTCGGACGGAGCCTTGTTCCGATAATAGCAAGCGGAATAGAGCTTGTGTGGAAGGTGCTGACGGTGTTCATCATGATACCGTGGCTCGGATATTTCGGAGTGATTCTCTCAGAGCCGATAATATGGACGATATGCGGTATACTTATCGGCATTATAGCAATTCTGACGCTGCGTTCGTTTCCGCAGAAGGATATGGACGGACCCATCTGAAAGGAATAGGATATGATAAAAAATATTTCTGTTAGACTTACTGAAAACATCGCAAAGGTGATAAAGGGAAAGGACGAGGAGATACGTCTGGTCGTGGGAGCCTTTCTTGCAGGCGGACATGTTCTGCTTGAGGATGTTCCGGGTACAGGAAAGACGATGCTCGCACGCTCACTTGCGAGGTCTGTGGACTGCGGTTTCAGACGTATACAGTTTACGCCCGACCTGCTTCCGACAGATATTACAGGCATCAATTTCTATAATATGAAGCAGCAGGAGTTCGAGCTTAGAAAAGGCCCTGTTTTTACAAATGTGGTCCTTGCGGACGAGATAAACCGTGCAACTCCGCGTACCCAGTCCGCACTTCTCGAATGTATGGAGGAGCGACAGACCACCATCGACGGAGAGAGCCTTCGCATGGAGCGTCCGTTTTTTGTAATTGCTACCCAGAATCCTACCGAAACATCAGGAACATATCCTCTCCCCGAAGCGCAGCTTGACCGATTCATGATAAGGGTAACTCTCGGCTATCCCTCCAGAAACGAGGAGATAGACGTAATAATGAACGGACGTTCGTTCAGTGCTGTGGAAGAGCTTGCTTCCGTCTGCACAGCGGAGGAGATAGTTTCCGCCCAGCATCAGCTCGACAGCTGCAAGACGGGCGAGGCGGTATGCGGCTATATCGCAGACATTGCGGCTGCCACAAGAAGCCATGCGGCGGTAAAGCTTGGTCTTAGTACAAGAGGTGCCGTAGCGCTTAAGCGTATGTCGGCTGCACTTGCGATGATGTCAGGCAGGGACTACATAATGCCGCAGGACGTACAGCAGGCTGCGCCGTATGTTATACGACACAGGCTCGTGTGCCGTGGATATTCTCTTTCGGGCGGCATCGACCGCACCTCCGAAGAGGTGATACGTCAGGTGCTGGACAGTGTTCCTGTCCCCACAGAGAGCATCGGATAACGTAATGGAGATGATCGTTATGGCAGGTATCGTCGCCGCCGTGCTGGTAGCGCAGTACCTGATATACAAGAACCTCGGACTTAAGAACGTCACGTATAAGCTGACCATCAGCAAGAACGAAGCATTCGAGAATGACGAGATAGAGGTCATCGAGGAGATAGAAAACAACAAATGGCTTCCGCTGCCGTGGATGCGCAGTGAGATAAGCTGCTCACGGTGGCTCAGCTTTTATGGCGGCTCGCAGAGCGTTGGCAAGGATGCGCAGAAGGGACTTGTTTCCGGTGTGTTCATGCTTAAAGGTCATCAGAAGCTGCGCCGTACATGGCGTGTAAGGTGTGAAAAGCGTGGTGTATTCCGTATCGAGGATATCACGCTCTCCGTAAGTGACCTTTTCGGACTTGTGAAGCCGTCGATGATGTTCAGGACGCAGGAGGAGATATGTGTGCTTCCGTCGCCCTGTGACATGCAGATGAACGGACTTTCCACAGAGGAATTTATGGGAGAGCAGTCGGTGCAGAGGTTCATACTACCCGATCCGTTCATGATAAGCGGCGCAAAGGAGTACACGGGCAGAGAGCCTATGAACAGGATACACTGGGCGCAGAGTGCAAGGACATCGTCACTGATGGTGTACAATAACGAGTTCACGACAGAGCGCAGGATGCTTGTGCTGCTCAACATGCAGCGTGTACAGGCTGATGAAAGCATACGCCTTTCCGTTACGGCGCTCGAAGCGCAGATAAAGGCGGCTGCGTTTGCGCTGGACTATTGCTACAGGGAGCATATTGCGGTCGGCTTTGCGATAAACGGTGCGGACAGTATCGTTATCCCTGCCGCAGAGGGCTACGAGCATACGCTTGGTATCGTGAGGATGCTTGCACGGCTCAGAAACAGGTGCGGCTGCCACATCGACGAGTTTGTTGACAGACTTGACATGTCGCAGTATACCGATATCATCTTTATAACCGACTTTGTAAGCGACAAGTGCGGTGAGCTTATGCGCCGCCTTATGCAGAGCGGCAAAAGAGCTGTACTGTTCTCGAATGAGATAGACGAAACAGGCTACTGCTGCGTCTGCCATGTGCCGAGGACACGGACATATCCGAATGAAAGCGGTGATGACGAATGAATGTGACGACATTAAAATGTGTTTCTGTCATCGGGCAGTTTCTTTCGGTCTTTCCGTTTGTCGTCCTGTGCGAGGGCGTAGGCTACGGCAGGTTTACGTGGTGGCATTATGCTGCGTTATACGGAGCATTTGCGGTGTTCTACCTCATAGGACGGCTGTGTGCGGATTGGGCGCTTAGTCCTGCACGCTCACGCAGCTTCCGTCCGAAAGCAATATTCCTGTCAAAGGCTGCTATCGCAGTTCCTCTGCTGATATTCCTGCTGGTCGTGGCAGCGTTGCAGTGGTCGAGCGGACTTCTTATCTACGCTCTGCCTGCGGCGGTCATAATGTACTATGGCGGATATAGCACCAGCGGCAAGGAATACGCTGATATATTTACACGTGGCTGGTTTGCGCTGTTTTTTGTGACGGCGGTGCTGACATCTGTGCTGCTGTGGCTCACGCATAATGATGCGGTAAAGGGCGCAGGCGGCTTTCAGCTCTGCTTTTCCTTCGGAGTGCTGATAGTGATATCTGCTGTGCTGACCAACCAGACGAATATAGACATGTGTACTCATCAGAGAGATGCAGGTAAGACGGTGCTGCCAAAGGGACTTCGCAGCTACAACGGAGCACTGGTGGCAGCTGTCGTGACCGTGATAGTTGCGCTGTGCCTTTTTGCGGCTCCTGCCGCACGGCTGATAACGTGGCTCATAAAGCAGCTGCTTATTTGGCTGCTGTCGCTTATCCAGGGTACAAGACCCGAGGCTGTGGACGATATACTGTCAGGAACAGGTAACGGCGCAGGAGTTGATGTTGATGTAAACAGCAACCTGCTTGCAAACCTGCTCAGCATCCTGCTGTTCGTTGGTATTGGAGTGCTGCTCATAGCTCTCAGAAGGCACATCATCAGCTTTTTCCGTGAGCTTGTCGCTCCGCTCTTCCGTGTTAAGGAGGAGTACAGCGAGGCTGCGTTCACAGATGAATTGAGTAACACAACAGGCGCTTTTTCCGAGCGGCTTCCTCGCCACAGACGTGAGCAGCAGCTTTATAAGCTCTATCGCAGGGAGAGCGACCCTGTAAAGAAATACAGAACAGGCTACAGCTTTATGCTGCTGCGCCTGAACGATACGGCGTTTCCGCCTGTTGACACAGACAATACCGATATACATGCCGTAAAAGGCGAGAAAGGCTTCAGGAATGAAGATGTAAAGCGCATAGTAAGTACTTATAATGATGTACGCTACAGCGGACGTGTTCCTGATGCAGACGAGCTTGAATTTGAGGCAATGTTTATTGAGGAGATAAGGAGAAGGATATGACATTCAGAGAATTACTTGAAAGCGACCGCCCTATACTTTTTGACGGAGCTATGGGCACTATGCTTCAGCGCAGCGGACTGAAGCTCGGCGGACTTCCCGAGGAGCTTAATTTTACTGCGCCCGAGCTTATCACGGATATCCACCGTCAATACATCAAGGCAGGCGCCATGGCGATATATACGAACACCTTTGGTGCAAACTGCCATAAGCTTCAGAACAGCAGATACACTGTAAAAGAGGTCATCGAAAAGGCTATCGGGCTTGCACGAAAGGCGGCAGAGGGCACGGATGTACTGGTGGGTCTTGATGTAGGCTCTATAGGCAGGATGCTCCGACCCACAGGCGATATGCCGATAGACGAAGCATACGAGGCTTTCAAAGAGGTCATGCTTGCAGGCAGAGGTGCGGACTTCATCGCAATAGAAACGATGACAGACCTTATGGAGATAAAAACAGCGCTCCTTGCCGCAAAGGAGAATACAGACCTGCCCGTTATCTGTACCATGTCCTTTGAGCAGAATATGCGTACCTTTACAGGCTGTTCAGCAGCTTCGATGGCGATAACGCTGTCGTCACTGGGCGCTGACGCTGTAGGAATGAACTGTTCACTTGGTCCTGCGGAGGCTATGCCGATCGTTGAGGAGATACTGAAATGGTCGTCTGTTCCTGTTATGATAAGACCGAATGCAGGACTTCCTGACCCAAAGACCAATGAATACAGCATAACACCCTCGGAATATGCAGATATCATGGCGACCATCGCCGATAAGGGAGTTAAGCTCTTTGGCGGCTGCTGCGGTACATCGCCCGAGTTCATCGAAGCAGTATCGAAAAAGCTGAGCGGAAGAAAGTGTGTGTTCACAAGACCGCAGATACCTGCGGCAGTGTGCAGCGCTTCGACTGTCGTGGAGCTTGATACGGTGCGTATCATCGGTGAAAGGATTAATCCCACGGGCAAAAAACTGTTCAAGGAAGCGCTGAAGCGCCGTGACCTTGACTACATCATGCGTCAGGCGATAGAGCAGACAGATGCAGGTGCAGAGATACTTGACGTAAATGTGGGACTTCCCGATATCGACGAAAAGGAAATGATGCTTGCGGCAGTGGACGCTGTACAGTCGGTGACAGACGCTCCGCTTCAGATAGACACCACGGAGCTTCCTGTGCTTGAAGCAGCGCTGAGAGTGGTTTCGGGAAAGCCGATAGTTAACTCTGTAAACGGCGAGGATGAAAAGCTTGACACAGTGCTTCCGCTCGTAAAGAAATACGGCGCTGCTGTGGTGGGTCTGACGCTGGACGAAAACGGGATACCCAAGTCTGCCGAGGAACGCTTCGCAATCGCCGAGAAGATATTGTCACGTGCTCTCGCTTATGGAATACCGAAGCAGGATGTGTATATCGACTGCCTTACTCTCACCGCTTCCGCAGAGCAGGACGGCGCAGCTGAAACGCTCAGAGCGGTCCGCATGGTCAGGGAGAAGCTTGGTCTTAAAACTGTTCTCGGTGTGTCGAATATCTCGTTCGGTCTGCCGAACAGGGAGCTTGTAAATTCCACGTTCCTTACAATGGCTATGACAAACGGTCTTGACCTGCCGATAATCAATCCGAATATTGCGTCCATGTCAGGTGCTGTAAGAGCGTTCAGGCTCCTTACAGGATATGACAGGAACGGAACAGATTACATCGCATGCTATGCAAACGAAGCGGCAAAGGCTGCACCTGCTGCGGTGAATGAGGTGGACATCGCATATGCCGTGGCAGGCGGACTGAAGGCAGAGTGCGCTGCGGCTGCGGAGCGGCTGTTGTCCTCGGGTACTGACCCCATGACGATAATCAACGAGCACCTTATACCTGCGCTGGATACGGCAGGCGAGAGGTTTGAAAAGGGCAGCATCTTCCTGCCGCAGCTTATCCAGTCCGCAGGTGCTGCACAGGCAGCCTTTGACGTTATCAAAAGAACGATAGCCGAAAAGGGCGGTGAAGCCGAGTCACGTGGCAGGGTAGTGCTTGCAACGGTAAAGGGCGACATTCACGACATCGGCAAGAACATCGTGAAAACGCTGCTTGAAAACTACGGATTTGAGGTCATCGACCTCGGAAAGGACGTAGACCATCAGGCAGTCGTTGACGCAGCGATAAAGTACGATGTGCGTCTGGTTGGTCTGTCCGCACTCATGACCACAACGCTGAAGAGCATGGAAACGACTATCGCTCTGCTGAGAGAAAACAACGTGGATTGCAGGATAGTTGTAGGCGGTGCGGTGCTTACTCCCGACTATGCGGAGAAGATAGGCGCTGACTTCTATGCAAAGGATACAAAGGAAACTGTCGATATAGCCAAAAAGGTCTATACCGAATAATACTACGGGCGTGCAGAATATCTGTGCGCCCCTTCAGTTGTCCTGAAAAGATGTAAATTGTACATAATAACTAATACATACAGAAATATTAGGTCAAAGCACAGATTGACATAACGGTGCTGATGTGATAAAATAAGAATA
>JAGAKC010000178.1 GCA_017848155.1 Oscillospiraceae bacterium
TCACCGCTTTTTTTGTTATGTCTACCACATACGCTTTTCATGAGGACAGTAGCTGTCGGCACGTGCTGCACGAAGCTCAGCGTAGCACCCGCACTTTGTACAGGTGCCGCCGTATACGCTGCTGGTGCTGGGTCTTACCGTGAATCTCTTTACAGGCTTCATCTACACGGTGGACGGCGGCTACAGGCATGCAGGCTGCTTCTGGATGCTGTATGCGACGGCAGGCTACTACGTTATGCTGGGTCTTTACTACCTTTTCAGATACAGAAAGCTCATCGGTACACGCAAGGTCATCGCATTAAGCTCCATCGTGCCGATGATGGCTGCGGCGATAATCGTGCACGCTCTGCATCCCCAGTTTGCGGTGGAGATGATAGCCACATCGCTGTCGCTGCTGCTGGTAAGCATGACGATACAGCGCCCCGAGGAGATGATAGATACCATCACGGGACTGAACAAATTCAGCGCATATACAGACGACCTGAAGCGCTCCATAGCAAACGAAAAGAGCTTCACGATACTGATGCTGAACATCGACGGCTTTGCGACCTACCAGTCCACTATAAACTACGACGCTTCCGAGAAGCTGCTTAAGGACATCGCCGCAAGGATAGAAAGGCTGGACAGCAATATGCAGGCAAGGTCGCAGATGTACTACCTTGACGGCGGACGCTTCCGCATGGTATTCAGCGGTGCGACCCGTGACATGGCATCACCGCTCGCATACTGTCTGCTGAATGAGCTTAAGACGATGCTTTCCGTAGACACGCTCGCACATACGCTGACCCCCTGCATATGCGTGACCAGATGTCCCGAGGATGCAAAGGACTTTGAAACACTGAACAGCTTAGGCTCGGACTTCCACAACAAGGCGGGAGATAAGAACGGCGTCATCCACGCATCGGAGCTTTTCAAGCAGGACCGCTTCGACATGCTGAACAACATCGACGCCATCATCGACAGAGCGCTGAAAAACAGGAGCTTCAAGGTGTACTACCAGCCGATATACTCGGTGGAGCATGGTCGCTTCTCAACGGCAGAGGCGCTGTTGAGGCTCATTGATGACGAGTACGGCTTCGTACCGCCCGATATGTTCATCCCCGCCGCCGAAAAGAGCGGTGCGATACATAAGATAGGCGACTTCGTGCTGGACGAGGTGTGCCGCTTCATAGCAAGCGAGGAATTCAGGGAGCTTTGCGTTGACTACATCGAGATAAACCTCTCCGTCGCACAGTGCATGCACAGCGACCTTGCGGACAAGGTGCTTCAGACGCTGAAAAAATACGACCTCACCCCCGACAAGATAAACCTGGAGATAACCGAAACTGCGGCAAGCTACGGTCACAACTCGATGCAGGTGAATCTCGAGAAGCTCAGCAGCGCAGGCGTCAGCTTCTCGCTGGACGACTACGGCACGGGCTACTCCAACATGAAGCGCATGATACAGCTTCCCCTTAAGATAGTGAAGCTGGACAAATCCTTCGTTGACGAGCAGAGCAATCCCAAAATGTGGATAGTTCTCCAGAACACCGTCAAGATGCTCAAGGACATGAACATGGAGATAGTCGTTGAGGGCATCGAAACGCAGAACATGGCTGACCAGTTTGCGGCGCTGAACTGCGACTTCATACAGGGCTACTTCTACTCGAAGCCTATCCCCCAGAGCGATTACGTGGAGTTCGTGCGCAGCGCTCACAGCATTGAAAATTAACGGGCACAGACCCTACCAAAAGAAAGGATAAACGAAAATGGCAAAAGGACGCTATGGCGAGTTCGGCGGACAGTATATCCCCGAAACGCTGATGACCGAGATACATAAGCTGGAAAAGGCTTATGAATTCTACAAGAACGACAAGGACTTCATCGAGGAGCTCTCCACCCTCTCCCGTGAGTATGCGGGCAGACCGTCCCTGCTGTACTATGCGGAGAAGATGACAAAGGACCTTGGCGGCGCAAAGATATATCTGAAGCGTGAGGACCTGAATCACACAGGCTCCCACAAGATAAACAACGTGCTTGGTCAGGCACTGCTCGCAAAGAAGATGGGCAAGACCCGTATCATCGCCGAAACAGGCGCAGGTCAGCACGGTGTTGCTGCGGCGACGGCTGCGGCGCTGCTGGGACTTGAATGTGAGATATTCATGGGCGAGGAGGACACCATCCGTCAGGCACTGAACGTGTACAGGATGGAGCTTCTCGGCGCTAAGGTGAACGCAGTTACCTCGGGCACAAAGACCCTCAAGGACGCCGTAAACGAGGCCATGCGTGATTGGTGCAGCCGCACAGAGGACACGCTGTACGTGCTCGGCTCGGTAATGGGTCCGCACCCCTTCCCTATGATAGTGCGTGATTTCCAGGCTGTCATCAGCCGTGAGGCAAGAGAGCAGATACTCGAAAAGGAGGGCAGGCTCCCCACAGCTGTTATGGCATGCGTGGGCGGCGGCTCAAACGCTATGGGAATGTTCTACAACTTCATCGGCGACGAGAGCGTGCGCCTTATCGGCTGCGAGGCGGCAGGACGCGGTGTTGAAACAGGCGAGACCGCCGCAACCGTCGCAACAGGCACTCTCGGCGTATTCCACGGCATGAAGTCGCTCTTCTGTCAGGACGAATACGGTCAGATAGCTCCCGTATACTCCATCTCCGCAGGTCTTGACTACCCCGGTATAGGCCCCGAGCATGCTCACCTGCACTCCATAGGCAGGGCGGAATACGTGCCCGTGACCGACGACGAGGCTGTTGACGCATTTGAGTACATCGCACGCACAGAGGGCATAATCTGTGCCATCGAGAGCGCACATGCTGTGGCGCATCTTATAAAGCTCGCTCCCACTCTCAGCAAGGACGACATTGTCATCTGCTGTCTGTCGGGCAGAGGTGACAAGGACGTAGCGGCTATTGCGAGATACAGAGGAGTGAATTTGCATGAATAAGTTAACAGAAGCATTCAGAAACAAAAAGGCGGTCATCGGCTTCATGACCGCAGGCGACCCCACTTTTGAACAGAGCATCACGAATATCCTCGCCCTTGCGGAGGGCGGAGCTGATATCCTGGAGATAGGTATTCCCTTCTCCGACCCCATCGCAGAGGGTCCCGTCATCCAGAAAGCAAACATCCGTGCCCTCGGAAACGGCATGACCACTGACAGGATATTCGAGCTTATAAAGAGAGTGCGTGAAAAGGTGAGCACTCCCATCTGCCTCATCACCTACCTGAATCCCGTGTTCAAGTACGGCTACGAGCGCTTTTTCGCTGACTGCGAGGCGGCAGGTGTGGACGGTATCTTCGTCCCCGACATGCCCTTCGAGGAGCGCCCCGAGGCGCTTGACTACGCAAAGGCGCACGGAATCACCATCATCCCCCTCATCGCACCTGCGGAGGAGGAGCGCATAAAGGCTATCGCAGAGAGTGCGGAGGGCTACATCTACGTTGCGTCCGCCATGAGCGAGGCAGGACTCACCGACCACAGCCGTGACGAGCTGAAAGCAGTCATCGACTCCGTGAGGAAGTACACCGACCTGCCCACCGCGGTATGGTTCGGTATCCACACCGCAAAGGAAGCTAAGCGAGTTTCCGAGATAGCCGACGGAGTTATCGTCGAAAGCTCGGTAGTTGACCTCGTGACAAGGCACGGCGACAAGGCTGCGCCGTACATCGCAGAGCTGATAGAATCCATGAAGATAGCTGTGGGATAAGTAAAACTATATTCCTACTCAACCAATACAGTGCCCTGACAAGGAGGAACGTTATGGCATACAGCTACCTCTCTCCGCGCACCCGCAGCAGAAATGCTGCAACCAAAACAAACAACACTATCCCTGACGAAAAGACGTTGCTTAACAGCATGTCCTCATTCTACAACGATTCGCGTCAGAACGCCCACCGCGTCGATATGGATGCCGCAATGAAGGAGAGGATATTCTCCTCATTCGGACAGTCGGCTGCTAAGGTAAAGGTGTTCCGCAATCCCGATATCGAGAGTATAGGCGAAAAAGGATTTGCAAAGGGCGACGAGGTGCACCTTGCTCCGTCAGTGTTTTCCAGCCGCTCCATGCTGAACAGGGTGATGGATCACGAGATGACCCACATCGCACAGCAGTCACGGGGCATATCAGGCGGCTCGGGTGCGCTGATAAACGAGGCGCAGGAGCACGAGGCTGACTCCGGCATGGGCATGGAGATACAGCCGACTCTCGCTTCGGCAGATTCAGCACCCATCCAGGGCAATAGTCTGGGTAGGTTGTTCAACAGGATAAAGGGCCATTTCAAGGGCAAGAGCACCGCAACGGGCAACGAACGCGACATGTTCGAATCCGTGGTGGAAGACCACGGCAACAGCAGATCCTATATAAAGCAGTTCCTTGAGAGCGCAGGAAACAGCGCAGCTATCCCGGAGGGTGCGGAAGGCGATGAGGCAGCACTGCGCAACAACGAGAAATTCAAGCTCCTGAACAGGTTTGAAGGCTCGCTTACAAACTACGCCGACAGCCCTGCAGATCAGGCAAAGACAGAAAAGGCAAAAGCCGCCATCGAAGCTCA
>JAGAKC010000179.1 GCA_017848155.1 Oscillospiraceae bacterium
GATGTTCGTCACCGCACCGAGAATCTGTGCAAGCATGGGAGTTTTCATATCTCCCCGAGCCTGTAAAACTTTCGTCCATATACTCTCCAGAAACAAGCCAAAGCTGAACACGCACACAATTCTGCCGTAAGCGATAACATCAGCAATGACCTCGGGAGAATCGGTCTGTAACCTTGCGTAAAGCGGCATTATCGCATAGCACACCGCCGCAAAGACCGCCCACAGAGCGACCGCAAGCGGAGTTCCCGTACCTGCGTATTCGTCAGCCTTTTCGCTCTGGGAAAGTCCCAGCTTTGCCGCCATTACGGTGTTTATTCCCACGCCTGTTCCAACAGCCAATGCTATCATAAGTAATTGCAGCGGATAGACGATGGAAAGGGCGGTAAGTCCCGATTCGGAATACCTGCCCACAAACACGCTGTCGATGATGTTATAAAGCGCCTGAATAAGCTGTGCGAGCATTACGGGCGGCGCCATTCTGAAAAGTATCTTACTTATCTTTTCAGTGCCGAAATAATCGCTGTGCTGTCTGATATCCTGCATACTACACCTCGTCTGTGAGGGCATTGCCCAGCACCCTGTCATATTCGCACAAAAGCTCCGTCATAAGCCGTATTTTATCATAGCCCATCGCCTTAACCGCCCTTTCCTCCACGGTATTTATGGAAGAAAGCAGTGGCTTTGCATAGGCTGTTCCCTTGTCGGTGAAGATATAAGCCTTTTCACGACCTGTGCCGTTTTCGGCGGAGTCGCAGAGATAGCCGTTTTTCAGCATACCGCCTATCACATTGTTGATGGTCTGCTTCGGGATAAGATAGCTGTCGCATATCATTTTCTGCGTGCAGTAGCCGTTGTCACGGATAGTATATAATACAAGCATTTCGTTGTAGCTGATGCCGTGCTTCTTAGACCATGCGGAATACACCCCACGGAATCTGATCACAGCACGGTCAACATCATTCAGAAGCTGATGTGTTTTTCTGTTCATAGTCGCCCTCCATAGTCCCATTTGGGACTTAATTATTATACTGCATAAGGGCGGATTTGTCAATAGGAAAGAAGGTCGGCGGAGATATTTCACTCCGCCGATGTGTTTATACGTTATCTTCTGCCCGTACTACACGCTTCGAATTTATTATCTTTCTCCCCAGAACTCCTGCTCTTCTGTGGTAAAATGGGTGTAATGACACATATTGCTCCTCCTTTTGGGTTGTGTGGTTACTCCCATTATATCACGAGGTACTTTATGTGTCATTATTTTTTTCGGGTGTTGCACTTATATGATAAATCTATCATAGAGAAAACAAGTTGACATTTATAACAATTTATGATATAATTTATAAAAATGATATGTGGACAATTAACACTTGGAGGCGTTATATGAAAAATAAAGTTATTGTTGCAACATGCGCTCTTTTTTTCTCATTTTTGCTCAACATTACTGCATTTGCAGATAGCGTATACAAATGCAACGAAATACTAACAAATCCTGAATTTGGTGGAACAAAAGAAGATGATTGGAATGGCGACCGAATATTCTTGGGAAGCTATGAGCAAGATGGCAATCTAAGTAATGGATCAGAACCTGTTCTTTGGAGGGTGCTTCAGGTAAAAAACAATAAGGCCTTATTATTATCTGAATATGCTCTTGATGCAAAACCTTTTTCAGAAACCAGTTCCCCAACTACATGGGAAAAATCATCTGTGCGTCAATGGTTGAATTCTGATTTCTACAATGCATTATTTAAAAGCAGAGGAACATGGAAGAAAAAATATGTCCTTAAAACAAAAATAAAGTCATCTGATAACCCTGTTTATGGAACAAATGGCGGCGGCGATACAATTGATAAGGTGTTTTTATTGTCATGGGAAGATATGTATAATGAAAAATATGGCTTTGTAAAAGGTCTGCCTGTTCCCATGAATAATATCAAAGAAGGCGCGTTATATGGCGCTGTAAGTAAATCACGGCTGTGTTACCCAACATTATACGCTGCTAAATATACAAATCCGTTAATAACCAGAAATACATCATTTTCAATTAACCCTTATGGCGAACAAGTAAATGGCATAGGTAGTATCTACTATATACTGCGAACACCGGGAGTAGATCAGAGGTATATTACTTATGTCAGCAGATGGGGTAGAACAACATATAATTTTCTTAGTCCGATTGACCATACCGAGAGCAGTATCAGACCTGCAGTATGGGTTGACATCAGTAAATTGAATATCGTAGAAATCTCGGATCGAATATATTGTGTTGTAGAAGACGACAACTATGTCGAACAAGCAAAACAAGCCAAAAATTACAAGAATGAAATTATTAGCAGCCTTACAAGCACATACCAAGTTAAAGCCAACTCCGTTTCGGCATCTGAAGCAGATTCATTTGACGAAATATCCAATCCCGTATACGGAGGAAACGAAAAAGGCGAGTGGGAAGGAGACAGGGTATATTTTGGACAGTATAACGGGCAAAAAGTTCTTTGGCGCGTATTGCAGAAAAACGAAAACAATATTTTGCTTTTATCTGAATATGCTCTTGAGAAAAAAGTCTTTGACAAATCCGGAATAAGTGTTTGGGAGAACTCATCTGTTCGCAATTATCTAAACAACAAATGGCTGGAAAAAGTATTTACTCAATCGCAGATTATGGTTCTTAATGAAAAGACCCTCAAGAATCAAAAAAACAAACGATATAACATTTCAGCCGGACATTCCACCAAAGATAAAGTTTGGCTTCTTTCGTATGATGATATTATGAACCCCGCTTACGGGTTTGTTTCAGATGATACAGAAAGCAATTCCAGGATTTGTTATACCTCTCAACCGAAGTCGGTTACAAAAATATTTGGAAAATTTGACAAAAACGAAAATCAGATTTTTTCAAACACAAAATTAGCAGTTTCATGGTTGCTTAGAACACCGGGATTTTCAAACCAATATATATCCGATGTTAATAAGTTTGGTGATGTATACCGACACGAACAAAGAAAAGCTAATAACAAAACTACATATATCAGACCTGTTATTGAAATAGATTTAACTAAAGTTAGACTTGAATCCAATAATGGGTATAGTGAAATTATCGTACAATAATTTCTCATCATCTAAAATAGAAGTTGATCTCTTGTATCAATACATACAGATTGTGGGCTTGGCTAACAGCGTGTCATTTCGACCACCATCGAATCGCCGCGGCTGGAGGTCAGCACAACTCCATTTTTGAGCGTGCCGTATTTCTTGCCGTATCTTTCACCGAGAGCTTTCAAGCGCCTTGCGAAATCAGCATCCTCAAGGCTTACAAGACTCTCGTCAAATCCGCCGCCCGCGCTGTCGCCGCCCACAAAAAGCTGATTCGGGCGGATGTTGTATCTGCCGCAGTTGTCACGCATCCACAGCAGCGCCTGATAGCAGTCCTCCAGCGCCGCAGGGTACGGAGCATCAACAGACTTTCTGTAATCGGGAGCCACCACCACGCAGTCAGCGGCGGCAATAAAATTCTCGATAAAGCGGATGTCCTGCTCGGGCAGACCCAGTCCGTAGCCGCCGCCGTGCATCCACAGCAGACCAACGCAGGAACTGGTTTTCTTCTTACTTGTATAAACGCAGACACGCAGCTTCGAGCCGTCAGGTCGGTCGAGCCACACCTGCTCGCAGTTCACTTTGAGAGAGAAGCTCCTGCCCTCGCTGAAAAGGCGGTGCATCCTGTTTGCGGAGCGCAGACCTTTCTCGTCGAACACGGGCATTACCTTGCGTATCACGCCGCCCATAAGCCGAATCTCGGGGCGTATCATTTCGGGGGTTATTTTCATGGGGGTGTCCTTTCTGGTGTACTCATTCAGAAATATTTTGAAGTAAATCTATCATAGAATTCAAGCTCTTCCTGGTCGGTAGTATCCTTATCTATGAACTCCTGCAATTCTTTCTTTATTGCTGTATACTTATCCGAGTAATCCGCTTCACCGCAGAAAACGGTATGCACCATAGCCCCATACACGCCACAGGTTATAGCGTAATATTTCGGGCACTTCTCCAGAGTTACTCTGCACGAACCCTTGTATTCCTCATCTGCAAGTATTATCCCGTTCTCGCTGCCGGTAGCACCGCTGATATATACACTTTTCCACATAGTGCCCATCTCCCTGAAATAGTATTTACAGAATTATTGTACCATATTTTTCTTGCTTGTGCAACAGTAAACCCGCACATTTCCCAAAAGAAAAGGCGGTCACAGACCGCCCATAGCACTTATATACTCCTCCGCATAATGCGCGGCGACCGCTCCGTCTGCCGCCGCTGTCACTACCTGCCGCAGTGCCTTTGTACGGATATCACCTGCGGCAAAAACTCCGTCTGCGCTTGTACGGGTGCTTTCATCTGCGATGATGTAGCCGCTCCCGTCAAGGGCAACGCTTCCCCCGAGAAAGCCTGTAAGCGGCACTCGCCCTATGCTGACAAAAGCACCGTCGCAATTAAGCTGTGTGGCCTCGCCTGTTTTCACGTTCTTCACCCGTATCCCCGTAAGCCTTGTATCAGCGATAAGCTCTGTCACGATGCTGTCCCATACAAGCTCCACATTTTCCGCATTATACAGCGGCTCGCGGTATATTCTCTCCGCACGCAGAGCGTCCCTCCTGTGAACCATATACACCTTTTTGGCAAGCCTTGAAAGATACAGTGCGTCAGCCGCCGCAGAGTTTCCTCCGCCGATGACCGCAACCGTCTTATCCTTGTAAAATCTGCCGTCGCAGTGGGCGCAGTAATGCACGCCGCTGCCCGTAAGCTCCTGCTCGCCGTCAAGGCCAAGCTTTCTCGGGTCTGCGCCTGCGGCTATCACCACAGTCCTCGCGTGATACACGCCGTCCGTTGTCACGATACGCTTTACAGGCTGCGAAAAGTCCACCGCCGTTACCTCGGCGTTCACCGTTCTCGCACCGAAGCGCTCCGCTCCGTGCTGCATCCTCACGCCGAGGGTAAAGCCGTCTATCCCCTCGTCAAAGCCTGGGTAATTGTCGATATCCCCCGTAAGCGCCATCTGTCCGCCTGCGGACAGCCGCTCCAGCAGTACGGTATCAAGTCCGCCCCTCGCCGCATACAAGGCGGCGGTATAGCCTGCAGGACCTCCGCCGATCACCACCATATCATGGATATGCTCCATCGGTCATTCCTCCAGCATCGCAAGTATCTGAGCCTTAGGCTTTGCGCCGGTGGAGCGGCTCACCACCTCGCCGTTCCTCATCACTACAAGCGTGGGTATGCTTGATACACCGAACTGCTCCGCAAGCTGCTGCTCCTCATCCACATTGACCTTGCACACAAGATACTGCGGGTTTTCATCCGCTATCTCGTCAACGACCGGCGACACCATTTTGCACGGTCCGCACCAATCAGCATAGAAATCTATCAGCACAGGCTTTGCGCTGCTCCTGACTTCCTCAAAATTCTTCATTCCTGCTTTAATTGCTGACATAGTTATTCTTCCTTTCGTTTTTTCAGATACTTCCGCAAGGATTAGTGTACCACATTTCTGCGGAAAATTCCGTGATAAAGTAAAAATATCGGCGGAGATTCAACAGCACGCTCGGGTGTCATCTGTGCCATACTTAACACCATCCTTTAAGCAGACTGGTATATCGTTACCCCCGTCCGCAGAATCTCACTTTCTATCACCGAGCCGGGCTCGATATCCTGAATGTCGATAAGGTCAACAGGGCAGTCCACCGAGCTGCAAACATCCTCCAGAAGTCCGAAGAACGACAGCCCTTTCAGTCCGCTGTCAACCATGATATCAAGGTCGCTGCCTGCGGAGGAATTTCCCCTGCTTGCCGAGCCGAAAAGCACCACCTTACGGACATTGTGGCTCTTAAACACAGGCACGAGCCGTTCCTTTATCTCGTTGATGCTATAAGGCATAGTCATTCTCCTTTCCGTGTAGCTTTACTATATTGTACCACCATTTCCGCAAAAAATCAAGCGCAAAGACAAAGCGGTCAGAAGAACTGACCGCTTTAAACTATTATTCACAGGCGATGTAGATATCCATACTCTCTCCGTCCGTTTCAAAGCAAGGGATAATGCCCTCCCAGACGTGCTTCAATCCGTTTATCTTCATATACTCATCGATAGCCTTATAGCCGTTCGGAATGACCACAAACGGATTGTCAAACGGACTTTCGATATGCACAGCCGCATATTTCTGTGCTTTCTGTTCCTTTATCTCAAGACCGTCGGGGGTGAGCTCATCAGGCAGTACCCATGCGGCGGTGTACGCTTGACTTTTTCGGATTTTCCGCAACCTGAGGTTGACAGGTTATACAGAAAAACGCAGGATAAGGGTGTTTTTACAACAAAAGCCGCACTCGTTTTCGGGTACGGCTCGATATATGGTGTTATGCAAATTGGAAATAGTGCGTATAATCTCATACTTAATGAAGTATCATTCTCATTAATACCGTTCCTTCGTTATTTTCAAGTTCTTCAAATCCCATCTTCTTATACAATGCATAGCCTATTCTCATTACTTCAGGCTTTGTAGTGAAACAAACTTCCTCAATACCCAACTTGCGGCATTTATCCAACATGGCATTCAGCATAGGTCTTGCAAACCCCCGTCCTCTGCATTCCGGTTTAATGAATAAACGCTTGGCCTCTGCTGTATGTTCTCCTGTCCTCTTGATTGCAATTGTAGCAACAGGCTTTTTTTCGTCATACCCAAGTAGCAAAGCTCCATCAC
>JAGAKC010000180.1 GCA_017848155.1 Oscillospiraceae bacterium
CAAGGCAGCGCTTCAGCGGCGAGGAATACACCTTCTGCACCGAGGGATATACCTCCATATCGGTGAGCGAGCGTATCGTGGCAGCTCCCTCTGCGCAAAGCGGCAGGTCGGTCTGCCCGATATATTTTCCGTCAAGATTGCCCTGTGTTATGCCGTGACGGATAAGATACAGGTAGTAATTCTTCATTCGTTCCTCCGTGAATATAATTATACACTTTACTATTATAGCGTGTTTTTTCATGTTTAGGGTAATTTTTTTCAAAAAAAAGAGGAAATCTACGCCGAATTATGAATAATATCCTAGAGAGCTGTCTTTTTTTTGTTGATTATGACACTTTACAAATCGACATATTAAAGATATAATATACTATATGGAATTATGTTGGGGTGTTGTCTGTTCAGGGCGCAATTTCGGCTCTCTGACGGGCATTTTTGCATGATATCTTGACTTACGATGGTCGGGTGTTCCTGACCGATAATTAGGAGAAAATATATATGAACAAGGACTTCCCGCGCATTATGACGCTGCTGCGTAAAGAGCGCAAGCTGAGCCAGAAGCAGGTCGCCGCCGATCTTGAGGTGACGCAGGCGCTTCTGTCCCACTACGAAAACGGAAAGCGTGAATGTGGTCTTGATTTTCTTGTGCGTGCTGCGGATTACTACAACGTGTCTGTTGACTATCTGCTGGGGCGCTCTCCCCTGAGCACGGGCGCTACCGTTTCGGAGCAGGAGCTTCCTGACAGCACGGCAAACGAAAAGTACGAAGGACCTCTTTCGGGCGGCGCTACCTTCTTCCAGAAGAAGCTGCTCACAAATGCGATAGAGATCGTTTTTTCCCTGCTTTTAAAGGCAAAGAACTCGGAGCTTTCAAAGTCGGTATGCTCTTTCCTTTCGCTGGCGGTATACCGCAGCTACAGAATGGTGTACAGCTCGGGCAGGAGCAACGACGAGAACACGTTCAGCGTACCGCCTGAAAAGGTATCGGGACTTACGCTGGCTGCGATGTCGCTTGAGGACGTGAAGGCTCGCTGTGCTGCGGCACAGGGCACAGAGGACATCCAGATAACCACCGCAAGGCTTGAGCAGGAATACTCGAAGCAGGCTGCGGCGCTTCTGAACATCGTAAAGACATCCGAAAAAACTCTGGACAAGCTTGACTGACAAAGATACCAGAAACGGCACCATTTCGGCGCCGTTTTCTTTTGCGCTGATGTATAAAAAAGCTCCCCGATGTGATATCGGGGAGCAGCTTTAATATCAGTCTGTGGTGTAGTTATCAAAGTAACCCTGAATGAACACGATAGGTGTGCCCTTGTCGCCCAAACCCGATGTCAGGTCGCACAGCGAGCCGATAAGGTCGGTAAGACGTCTGGGTGTAGTACCCTCGGACACCATCTGACCAACACGGGTGCTGTCCTTCTCCATTATCTTGCCCTTGAGAGCTTCCTTAAGCGCATCGCCCGAAAGGCCCGAGAAATCATTGTCAGCAAGGTACTTCAGCTTGAGCTCGTTGGGTGTGCCCTCAAGACCTGCTGTGTATGCAGGAGATACAACAGGGTCAGCAAGCTCCCAGATCTTGCCCACGGGATCCTTGAATGCGCCGTCACCGTATACCATTACCTCAACGTTCTTGCCTGTGGCAGCCCTGAGCTTCGCAGCAATAGCGTCAACAACAGGCTGGCAGTTCCTCGGGAACAGCTTTACCTGATCCTCGGTAGCCTTGTTGGAGCCTAAAAGTCCATAGTTCTCGTTGTAGCCGCTGCCGTCAACAGGTGCATTCATGATCTCGTCAAGACCGAGAACGATATCTGCGCCCGCAGCCTTAAGGATGCGCTTTGTTCTGGCACGTGTGTGGATGTCGCAGCAAAGTACGTTCTTTGTGTACTCCAGCACAGCCCTGGGATTGTTTGCGAAGATTATCTCGCACTCTGCACCCGCTTCACGGATGAGGCTCTCATAATATTCAACGTAGTCTACGCCTGTGAATGTGTGCTTCTCATAACCGAAAAGCTCACGGTACTTTGCAAGTGTAAGCACGTCAGTATATGGATTGATGCCCTTCTCATCCAGTGCGTCAAGGCTGACAAGATGATTACCCACCTCGTCAGAGGGATAGGA
>JAGAKC010000019.1 GCA_017848155.1 Oscillospiraceae bacterium
CCGTAAGGAAAATCATCATTTGCTTAAAGAGGTATGCGAAAAAATTCTGAGTGGATGCACATGGGAGTATACGCGGCAAAATGCCATTGAGATCTATTCAGCGAACTGTACGGATGAGGAATGGCAGGAATCGTGGCAGTCGAAATGTCCTGCATTTTATTCAAATCAAGCCGATGAGATTCTTGAAGAACGACATTGGGTGGCACAAAATTCCGTGGCATATTACAGTCAGAATTCCGCCAACAGCCTTATGATACTGTTGCATTTTCTCGGTCGTGAGTATATGAAATACTTTGCTCCTGACAACTGTATGTTGTTTGATGCTCCTGACCGAACAGTAATGCTGATGGATATCAGAATGCGTGTTATAGATGCACTTTCGGCAGATGGAAAAATTCCTGACGTGCTTTTGGGTGCGTATGCGGATATCACAGTCAAAAAAGCAGGCGCATTGATCGGATGCGGACGACTTGATGAGGGATTTGCAGAGCTTGATCGGGCGTTTGCACTGTACGAAAGATGGATAAAAATTCCCGACGGAACACTATTAGGCTTTGGTGAATCCGAACTGTTTGGCGGTGCGAAGATCAACAAGTGCGATTCATCCAATCGTGTTGAAATTCATATGCCCGACGGAAGCAGGACATGGTGTCCGTATATGTGGTTATTCTGGCAATCGCCAAGTGATATCCTGAAATATATGGAATCGTGGTCATGGTTTGATGTTGTTCGGGGTGAGGAACGCTTCAAGGCGTGTATCGAAAAGGCAAGGAAATTATCTGAGAATACCAAGTAAATAAGACGCCGCCGAGAGTAACATTTTTGTCGCTCTCGGCGATGCTTTGATTTCTGACGTATTATATGCCGCTTGTATGGCTTGTCATATTTGTGCTCCCTGCCCTCATATATTTCAGCAAGGAGCTGATGCAATGCCACAGAAACGACCCACGATAAACGTCATACTTCACCCGCCGACCGACCAGAAGTCGCTCAATGCCCTGCAGGAGATAGCCGACGAATTCTATGCAAGGCTCATTGAGCGTGACCTGAGCCGCTATGACCTCACGCAAGAGGAAAAGGAGCAGGTCATACGGCAGGTTGCCGCTAATCTGGGGTAAGGGTACATACGGATGTCTTTAAAGCGACCATAAAAAGCAGATCCAGAAAAGTTTCGTTCTTCTCTGGATTTTTTTAGTAGTCAGATTGGCATTTACAAAGCTATATAATAAGGACAAATATCTTCATAATATCCCTCTTTCATACGAAAGCCTTTGGGTATTGTTCCTAATTGAGTGAATCCGAGACGTTCATATAAATGTCTTGCATGTATATTTGTCGCAACAACTGCGTTAAATTGCAAAACAGAAAATCCATGTTCTCGCCCTTGTTCAATGCAATCCAATACCAGCTTTTCTCCTATATGCAATCCTCTGCAACAGGAACTCACCGCATAACTTGCATTACATATATGACCGCATCTTCCGATATTATTCGGATGCAAAATATATAGTCCGTATATTTTCTCTGTTTCAGGATCAACGGCTACACTCGTGTAGGTCTGCTCTGCAAAAAAGTTTGTACCGCTTTCGAGAGTCAGGAATTCTTCTTGTGGAAAAGCATTTCCTTCCTCAACGATATCATTCCAGATTTCTATCATCGCGCACAAATCTTTTTCTTCATATTTGCGTATTACTATTTCCACTTGTATTACCTCGTCAGATTATTATTTGTCACTAAATCGATTATACCAAATTTATCATAACAAGTCAATAACTTTGGCGGTTATTATTTAACAACACATATAACCAGATAATAAGGATAGCGTTGTAACACAATCGCGGTATCCTGCTAAGATATCCACAAAAGGAGGAAATACAATGAAAAATAAGACTGGCACAATAAGCGTAAGGCTTACACATGACGAGCTTAAAACCATTGAGGAAAAGGCTGAATCAGACGGAATGAACAGAAACAAGTACATAGTGACATCTCTGATAAACAGACAGGACGGCGTTGACCCTGCCCTGCTTTGCAGACTAAGACACATTCAAGCCATTCTATGCGGCTATAATGGTGAAGCTGCAGGATTCACTGAAAGGAGATATTGATACAGTATGTTCGACGTTGTTAAGATAGTTGATGAGAAATATGAAAATACTCAGGACCTATATAATCTGCTGAATTATATTTTCAGGGATAAGGACACAGGCGGATACTGCCGATACTTTGGCAGTGCTAATACAGACCCATACAATGCTATGTCAGAGATGATATACATTAAAGAGTACTATCGTTAAAACGACGGCAGACAGGCTCTCATTTCGTGGTAAGTCTGGGAAATAGCTCAATCATTATACTGGTGGACTCACGCAGAGCCTGAGGATTACGCCGAATGGTTTAAGAGTGCCACTGTCAAGGAATTGAAGCAGTTCGCAAGCTATATTGGTGTTGCTGAAAAGGACATCAATCTGCTCCTTGAGTATGGCTACACTGTTGATGATGTTGAGGATCTTCTCTATATTCCTGAAGGTGTGGAAACAGCCGTTGAGGAGATACTCTGCGAATACGCTTACTGCGGAGGTGAGTGGTAATGATATAGTCATATAGGGAATCCCCCTCTGAGATCGAAAAGATTTCGGAGGGGGATGTATCTATCTTCATTTATTTTTTCTCAAAAGATCATCATTTGCAAATGTTGTGTATAATGGATATAAACAGCAGCGTAGCAATTCACTCCTATGACATCATTTTTTAAAAGATATCCCGTTCAATGCGCAGCAAGCTCCCCCAGAAGCGAGACTACTACGCCGAGTCCTGCTGAAATAAGTATCAGCAGCACGGAGCTGAGCTTCTTACCTGTAATTCTGCCGAAGCCAAAATACACCGCCGCAAGGATTGCGAATATCAGCATCGGAACGAAGTCCTGCGCTGAAACAGAAAGATCGGCAACGCCCACCGCTTTCACCAGAAGTATCACTCCCGTGGAAAGTATCAGTGCAACTATAACAGGCTTTACACCCTGCATA